>JBEVDC010000122.1:0-3155 GCA_040514195.1 Candidatus Limnocylindrales bacterium
CGCGGTGACGGTTCACCTCGAGACGAGCATCAGGCGAGCGGCGCGGCTCATGATCGATCGGCACATTCACCGCCTGGTCGTGGTCGACGGTGAGGACCGGGCCATCGGCGTCATCACGCCGATGGATCTGCTCCCACACCTCATTGACGAGGATGTCGCCGCCGCATAACCCGCCACGGATGCGGGCCTAAGCGTCGAGGTGGAAGCGCCGTAACGCCAGTTGACGGAGCTCGTCGCGGAAGTCCGGATGGGCGATGGCGATCAGCGCATGTGCGCGCTCCCGTACGCTGCGCCCGAAGAGCTCGGCGACGCCGTATTCGGTGACCACCGTGCGCACGTGTGCCCGGCTCGTGACCACGCCCGCGCCTTCCGGCAGCACTGCACAGATGCGCGAGACCGTGCCACCGGCGGCCGTGGAGGGCAGAGCGATGATGGCGCGGCCCTCGGGTGCCAGTGCTGCGCCGCGCATGAAGTCCATCTGGCCCCCAACGCCGGAATAGAAACGCGTCCCAATCGAATCCGCTGATACCTGACCGGTGAGGTCGATGGAGATGGCCGAGTTGATGGCCACCATGCGCCTAAAACGCCGAATCACCGACGTGTCGTTCGTGTAGTCAACGGGGCGCATCTCCACCATCGGGTTGTCGTCGACGAAGTCGTAGAGGCGCCGGCTCCCCATCAGGAAAGCCGTCACGATCTTGCTGCGATTGATCTCCTTGGCGGCACCGGTCAGTGCTCCGGACTCCACGAGGTCGAGGACCACATCGGTGAAGAGCTCGGTGTGTGCCCCCAGGTCTCGCTTGTCGCGCAGCGCCAGCCCAACGGCGGCCGGGATGGAGCCGATGCCCATCTGCAGGGTGGCCCCGTCCGGCACGAGCTCGGCGACGTACTCGCCGATCTGGCGCTCCACGTCGCCGATCGGTGGGTCGATGTGCTCGTACGGCGGCTGGTCGACCTCGACCGCCATGTCGATTTCGGAGGCGTGGATGAAGCTGTCGCCGAGCGTGCGTGGCACAAGCGGATTCACCTGGGCGATGACCGTTCGCGCCGATCGCGCGGCGGCCAGCGCCGCGTCCACCGACGTACCCAGGGAACAGAAGCCATGTTCGTCTGGGGGCGTGACATTCAGCAGCACGGCGTCGAGCGGCAACACGCCGGTCTGGAAGAGCTCGGGGACGTCTGACAGGAAGACCGGGACGTAGTCCGCCCGGCCGCCGTTGACGGCCTCGCGCGCGTTCGCACCGATAAACAGCGCTCTGTGCCGAATGTGCCCCGCCATCTCGGGAGCCAGGTGCGGCGCCGGACCCTCGGTGTGGAAGTGGATGACGCCCACCTCCTCCAGACCCTTGGCCCGTCGCACCAGCGCGTCGAGAAGGACCGTTGGTGTCGACGCCCCTCCGTGCACGAAGACCTGCTGGCGCGATGCGATCGCCTCGACCGCCTCGTCC
Organism: Candidatus Limnocylindrales bacterium; assembly: GCA_040514195.1. GTDB lineage: Bacteria > Chloroflexota > Limnocylindria > Limnocylindrales > CSP1-4 > CSP1-4. The sequence continues at coordinate 1,449 of JBEVDC010000122.1, forward strand.
GCGCTCACCACTCGCATGGTCTGAGTCTACGGCTGCCCCGTCCCGATGGCGCATGCCAACAGGCACGTCGGATCGGGACCTACGGCCCTCCCGTCAGGGGCGACCGCGATCGACCATGGTCGCAACGAAGAGGTCATCTCTGATGAATGTCATGGCCATGCCAACGCGATCGACCGGGGCCCAGCGGATCCCGGTGGGACGCGAGCGCTGGGTGACGATACGGCCGATCGAATCGAGCGATCGAGATGACCTCTTCGACTTCTACCGCGGCCTTGCGCCAGCTGCAAGCTTTGCGCGCTTCATGGGCATGGGGACCGGACTGGCCGCCGAAGCCGCCGACCGATTCGCCTGCGCCAACCACTCGTCCGCGGATGGCCTGGTCGCCGTCCTGCACGAGGCGGGCCCAGACGACGGCCGCATCGTCGGCCACCTGTGCATGGAGCCCGACGGGACCGGCGCCGAGGAAATTGCGGTCGCGGTGGCGGATGGCTTCCGCGGCCGTGGCATCGGCACCGCCCTCATGCATGAAGCGGTGCAATCCGCCCATCGCCGGCGGGTACCGCGGCTGACAGCGACGATGTTCGCCGCGAACCAGGCGATGCGCCGCCTCATGCTCGACGCCGGACCGCCGGCGATCGTTGATGAGATGGATGCCGGCGTCGAGGCCATCGAGCTAGACACTGGGGTTCGAGCGAGCGACCCCGGTTAGGAGGAACAGACATGATGCGGGTAGTAGTTGGCCTGGACTCGTCAGCGTCGTCGCGTGTCGCCCATGGGCTCGTTACGTCTGTCACCTGGCCGCGCGGGTCGTCGTTCGTGCTCGTCGCCGCTTTCGACGACGCGGGCGCCTGGGCGACCAAGATCCCGGGAGGCGGGTGGTTCCACGAGTCAACGCCATCGACCCGCCGTCCGGATCTCCTGGAGTCGCTGGAAGAGTATGCGGCGCCCCTGCGCCGGGCGGGCCACGTGGTCGAGCTGCGGGCCGAGGCCGGTCCGGTAGGCCAGGTCCTGCGCGACACCGCCTCGAGAGAGGCTGCCGACCTTATCGTGGTTGGCAGTCGTGGCCGCGGCGTGGCAGCCAGCGCGATCGGCGGATCTACCTCCGCGGACCTGACAGACCATGCGCCGTGCCCCGTCCTCATCGCACGGCGGCCTTCAGTTAGCCGAGTCCTGGTCGCGACCGATGGGTCCCGGAGCGCGGAAGCGATCCCGGACATCTTGGCGCGTTGGCGATTCCTGCGCGCCCTGCCCACCGACGTGGTGAGCGTGGCGCCGCGATCGGCCGCCTCGACCGACTTCATGGTGACGGCCTGGGCGCCGACGCCGGAGTCGGGATATGACGGCTCGGCCGATGAGGTGGTGAACCGTCACCATCGGTACGCCGACGAGCTGGCAGAGCGTCTGCGCGACGCGGGATGGAACGCCACCCCCACGGTGCGGGTGGGCGATGCGGCCCATCAGATCGTTCAAGCGGCCGACGAGCTCGCGTCCGACCTGATCATCACGGGATCGCGGGGCCTTGGCGACCTGAAGCGGCTGCTGATCGGCAGCGTTGCACATGATGTGCTGCTCCACTCACGGTGCTCGGTCCTCGTCATCCGCGGCCATGTGCCTGCCCGTCTGGCGCAGCGGGCAGTGGTGGCTGCCGTCGGGGCTCCGGCCTAGTCAGCCGGACCGCCGCCCCACGTCGCCAGAACGACGATGATC
>JBEVDC010000149.1:0-2699 GCA_040514195.1 Candidatus Limnocylindrales bacterium
GCCATCGGGGCCAACGTGCCCATCTCCGGCCCGTCGGGCAACATGATCATCGACATCGGTGGCGGGACGAGCGAGATCGCGGTCATCGCCCTCGGGGGCATCGTGGTCAGTGCCTCGCTGCGCGTTGGCGGCAACCGTTTCGACGAGGCCATCGCCAACTACATCCGCAAGAAGTACAACCTGATGGTCGGTGAGCGGACCGCCGAAGACGTCAAGATCCAGATCGGGGCTGCTCTGCCGCTCGAGCGCGAGCTGCAGATGGACGTGCGCGGCCGCGACCTCATCGCCGGCCTGCCACGCACCATCCCCCTGACCAGCTCGGAGGTCATCGAAGCGCTCGAGCAGCCGCTCCAACAGATCGTGGCCTCGGTCCGCATGGTCCTCGAGGAGACGCCGCCGGAATTGTCTAGTGACATCATCGACAAGGGCATGGTCATGTCCGGCGGCGGCGCCCTGCTGCGCAACATCGACAAGCTGCTGACCCAGGTGACCGGCGTTCCTTGCCACGTCGCAGAGGACCCGCTCAACTGCGTGGCGCTCGGCACCGGTCGCGCGCTGGAGCACTTCGACTTCTTCAAGAAGTCGCTCGTGCAGCGGGTCTGATCGGGCGCGGGAGGTGAACGGCGAATCCGGTGAGCCAGTCGCCGTCGGGGAGCGCCCCTCCGACGGCGAGCGCGCTTCGATCCGCGAGCTCGTCTTCGCCGATCTGCACTGCCACAGCGCGGCGTCCTTCGACTCGCTCAGCAAACCGGCCGACCTCGTCCGTGTGGCGTTCGAGCGCGGCCTGACGCACCTGGCCATCACCGATCACGAGCGCATCGAGGGCGCGCAGGCGGCTCGGGATCTCGCGCCGCACGCGCTGACCGTCATCGTCGGCGAGGAGATCCGGAGCATCGACGGCGACGTCGTCGGGCTATACCTCGAGCGCGCTGTGCCGCCCGGCCTGTCCGCCCTGGAGACGATCGCGGCTATCCACGCGCAGGGCGGACTGGCGGGCATCCCGCATCCCTTCGATCGCTTCCGTGCCTCCGGCCTGGCGAGCCTGCCAGAGGACCAGCTGGCCGAGGTGGCCGCGGCCATCGACTACGTCGAGACGTGGAACGCGCGTGTGCCATCGGCGGCGACCAACGAGCGGGCACGCGACTTCGCGGTCGCGCATGGACTGCCTGGTGTCGCGTCGTCGGACGCTCACAGTCTGCTTGAGGTCGGCGTGGCGTCGACCCGCATGGTGGGTCCGATCTCGGGCCCCGCGGACCTTCAGGCAGCGTTGGCTACGGCGACGCTGACCACCGGTCGAGCTTCCTACCTGGTGCGCGGTCTGACGCCGGTCAACAAGGTCGTCAATCGGTTGCGGGGCAACGTCCGTGTGCGACCCAGCTCGACCGCCGCCCGATGAGCGCGCCGGAGGACCCGCAGAGGCCGACGTCGCCCCACGCGCCGCACGGTCACGAGGCGGCGAGCGACGGCCTGGCGGAGGCTCCGCTAGAGGATGCGGCCCATCTGCGGGAGGACACCGCTGAGGGCCGCGAGGTCTCGCGCGATCAGATCAGCCTCGCGCGGCGCCTGCGAAACCCACGCACGATCATCTCGATCGTCCTGCCCATCATCATCCTGATCCTCATCTTCCGTGCCCTGCCCAACTTCCAGCTCGACCAGCTGGTGGACCTCATCCTCGAGGCAAACCCGTGGTGGCTGCTGGCCGCCTTCCTCGTGTACTACCTCGGCTTCCCGCTGCGCGGCTATCGGTGGCTGGTGCTGCTGCGCGGAACCGGCTTCTCTATCGGCATTCGCGATTCGAGCGAGATCATCTACATCAGCTGGCTGGTCAACTGCCTGGTGCCGGCCAAGTTAGGCGACGTCTACCGCGCATATCTGCTGCGCACCAACTACGACACTTCGCTCAGTCGCACCTTCGGGACCGTCTTCATCGAGCGCATCTTCGATCTCTTTGCCATCGCCATCCTGGGCCTGGCCGCGGGCTTCTGGAGCTTCCGCACCGGCCTGGCGCCCGCCGTCTCGTTCATCCTGGGCCTCGGCATCGTGGTCGTCATCGTGCTTGCCGTGGGGCTGTTCACGATGCGAAACTTCGGTCGCCGGATCATGACCCGCCTGCCTCTGCCGCAGCGCGTGCTCGAGTACTACGATCGGTTCGAGGAAGGCGTCTTCGCCCTGCCCTCGCGCCAGATCCCGACGCTCGCCATCCTGACCGTGCTGATCTGGATGACCGAGGCGTTCCGGCTGTTCTTCGTCGTCCAGGCGCTTGGGTTCACCGACCTCAACCTGGGTCTCAGCGGCACGATGTTCGTGGCCCTCTCGGCCTCGCTCCTGACGGCGGTCCCGTTGACCCCCGGCGGCCTGGGGTTCGTGGAGGCCGGCATCGTCGGCATCCTGACCGGCATCTATGGGGTTCCGGTCACCGAGGCCACGGCCATCGCCCTCGTCGATCGCGCCATCAGCGTCCTCTCCATCATCATCCTCGGCAGCATCCTCTACGTCGTCTCGTCGAAGACGAAGGGCATCCGAGGCACGGCACCTGACGCGGAGCCGTCAGGGGCCTGAGACCGACCGGAGACTCAGCCACAACCGCCCGAGAACGAGTCAGAACCGCCGGAGAACGAGCCGAACGCCGGCCCCAGCGACCGGCGTCCGACACTGCCCGAGACCCGGCGTGACGCCGGAAGGTCAGCTAATTGCGCTTC
>JBEVDC010000158.1:0-4031 GCA_040514195.1 Candidatus Limnocylindrales bacterium
TTCGACCAGGCCAAGCGCAACAGCCCCTGCATCGTGTTCGTGGACGAGATCGACGCCGTCGGCCGCCAGCGCGGCGCCGGCCTGGGTGGTTCTCACGACGAGCGCGAGCAGACTCTCAACCAGATCCTGGTCGAGATGGACGGCTTCGACACCAACACCAACGTCATCGTCGTGGCCGCCACCACCCGGCCGGATGTCCTCGACCCGGCGCTCCGGCGACCTGGACGCTTCGACCGCCAGGTCATCCTCGACCGGCCCGACATGACGGGCCGCCTCGAGATCCTCAAGGTCCACATCAAGGGCAAGCCGCTCGACAAGGCCATCGACCTTCAGTTCATCGCCAAGACATCGCCCGGCTTCAGCGGTGCTGACCTGGCCAACCTGGTCAATGAGGCCGCCATCCTGGCCGCGCGCCGCAACAAGAAGGTCATCAGCACGCCGGAGTTCAGTGAGGCGCTCGAACGTGTCGTCGCGGGCCCGGAGCGCAAGAGCCGGGTCATCAGCGACGCCGAAAAGCAGATCATCGCCTACCACGAGGGCGGCCACGCCGTCGTCCAGCGCATCCTGCCCAAGTGCGACCCGGTGGCCAAGGTCAGCATCATCAGCCGCGGCATGGCCCTCGGCTACACGATGGGCCTGCCGACCGAGGACCGCTACCTCCAGAGCAAGACCGAGTTCGAGGACAAGATCGCGGGCATGCTCGGTGGCAATGCCGCCGAGAAGCTCATCTTCGGCGACACCACGACCGGGGCCTCGAACGACATCGAGAAGGCCACCAACCTGGCGCGCCGGATGGTCACCGAGTTCGGCATGAGCGAGAAGCTCGGCCCCCTGGCACTCGGCAAGCGCGAGGAGATGATCTTCCTGGGTCGTGAGATCGGCGAGCAGCGCAACTACTCGGACGACGTCGCCAAGCAGATCGACGAGGAAGTCCGGGCCATCATCGACCGGGGCTACGCCCGAGCGATGGAGGTCTTGACGACCTACAAGGACCGACTCACGATGCTGGCGGACCGGCTCATCGCGGAGGAGACGCTCGAGGCTGAAGCCTTCGAACAGCTCTTCGCCGACATCCCGGATCCGCGGCACGACGCGGGTTCGAGCCCCACGCCGATCCCGCTCGACGGGGCGCGGCCACATCGACAGGCGCCCGCCACCGAGGGCGCCGGTCCGTCCGTTCCGGCGCCGTCTCCGTCTCCATCGCCGGCCTGACCGGCCCATCGCGCCAGCCGTCCGAAGCGGGCCCCCGGGCCCGCTTCGACGCATGAGGAGCACTGTCGCCTAGATGCCCGAAACCTTCGAGGACCTCGACGCCCAGCTCGAGTCGACGGCGACGTCACGGCTTGACGCCTTTATGGCCCTCCTCCGCATCCCCAGCATCTCTGCGCTCTCGGAGCATGCTGACGACTGCGCCCGGGCAGCGGAGTGGATCGCGAGCGCTATCCGGGATGCGGGCCTGGAGCACGTCGAGGTCTGCCCGACACAAGGACGCCCGGTCGTCTACGCGGACTGGCTCCATGCCGAGGGTGCCCCGACCGTCATCGTCTACGCCCACTACGACGTCCAGCCGGTCGATCCGCTGGAGCTCTGGCACAAGCCGCCATTCGAGCCGATCGTCGAGGGTGACCACCTCTTCGCCCGCGGCGCCGCCGATGACAAGAGCCATGTCGCACTGCTCATCAATGCGGCTGCCGCCTGGCTCGAGGTCCGAGGCCGAATGCCGATCAACCTCAAGGTCGTCTTCGAAGGCGAGGAGGAGTCTGGCTCGGAGCATCTCGACCACTGGCTGGCGGCCAACCGCGAGCGCCTCGCTGCGGACCTCGCCGTGATCAGCGACAACGGCTTCTTCGATGGCAACCTGCCAGCCATCACGACCGGGCTGCGCGGCATGATGTATGCGCAGATCGACATCGTCGGCCCGAGCCAGGACCTGCACTCGGGCGGCTACGGTGGCACCATCCGCAACCCGGCCACGGTGCTGGCGGAGATCGTCGCCGCGCTGCACGACGCAGAGGGACGCGTCATGTTGCCCGGCTTCTACGACGACGTCCGTCCCCTCGAGCCGCAGGAGCGCATCGAGTCGGCACGCCTGCCCTTCGATGAGCGCGCCTATCTCACGGAGATGGGGGTCGACGCCCTCTACGGCGAATCCGGCTACACGACCCTCGAACGGCGCGGCGCGCGGCCAACGCTGGACGTCAACGGCCTGTGGGGCGGCTTCCAGGGTGAGGGCGCCAAGACCATCATCCCTGCGCACGCACATGCCAAGGTCAGCTGCCGCCTCGTGCCTGACCAGGACCCGCTGATCGTGTTCGAGGCGCTTCGCCAGCAAGTGGCCGCGCTCACGCCCGCCGGGGTTCGGGCCGAAGTCACGCTCATCAATACCGGCCACCCGAGCCTGACGCCGCTGGACCACCCGGCCACCGTGGCTGCGGCCCGGTGCCTCGAGGAGGTCTTCGGCCAGGCGCCGCTCTTCGTCCGTGAGGGAGGCTCGATCCCGGTCGCGGCATCGTTCGCCACCATCCTGGGCCTACCGGTCACCTTGCTCGGCTTCATGAACGCCGACTGCCGCGCCCATTCACCGAACGAGTTCGTGCGCCTCGACAACTGGGAGTCCGGCCATCGCGCCACGGTCCGCTTCTGGGCTGCATTGGCGACGGCCGGCATCTGATCGGCGGCGACGTCGTCGATGGCACCCGAGGCCCCCGCTGAGACCGCCTCGTGTGCGGAGCGGTGGGGTGCGGGTGGTTCGTCCGGGCGTGACCGGGTGCTACCATCCCCCGCAGGGCAGCTGTCACCCAGGAGGCGTTCATGGCCACCACCACCGAGTCGTCTAAAGCGAAGGTCGCCCAGGCGCCGCCACACCGCGAGTGGCGCCTCGATACTGACGGCGGGAGCATGCGACCGCGCTCGACGCTGGACGTCCTGGTCAACCTCAACGAGAAGGTCAGCACCGGCGACGTCGGCGAATACCAGCCGGTCCCGCTCGGCTTCACGCCCATGGACAAGACGATCGGTACCGGCCTGCGCGCGGGTGAGCTGTTGCTCATCGGCGGTGCCCAGGGCACCGGCAAGACGACGATGGCGCTCCAGATGGCCCGCAACATCGCCTCAGGCGGCCAGGCCAACGTGCTCTACATCTGCTTCGAGCACGACGAGGAGTATCTCCTCAATCGGCTCATCGCCATGGAGTCGGCCCTCGCGCACCTGCCCCACAAGACGGGCGCCATCAAGATCCAGGACGTTCGGCGCGAGATCCTCGGCAGCTGGGTGGCCGAGGGCGCGGGCGGGCCGCAGCTGGCCGCCAACCCGCGCCTGCGCCCCTCGCTCGACCGCATCGCTCGCTATGGCCAGAACCTCTTCCTGATGCGCGGCTCGCAGACGGCCTCGACGGTCGACAACGTCCGCAAGCTCGTCGAGCAGCACAAGCAGCTGTCGGGCGATCGCCGTCTGGTCGTCTTCGTCGACTACATGCAGAAGGTGCCCGTCATCCCGGAGCCGCCGACTGAGTCGGAGAAGGTGACCTATGTGGTCAACGGGCTCAAGGACGTGGCGCTCCAGGAGGAGGTCCCGATGATCAGCATCGTGGCCGCCGACAAGGAGGGCCTCAAGGCCTCGCGACTGCGCAACCACCACCTGCGCGGCTCGTCGGCCATCAACTACGAGGCCGACATCATCCTCATCCTCAACGAGAAGTACCACATCGTGGCCAAGGTCAACATCGAGTTCAACCCCTACCAGGCGCAGCGATTCCGCGACTGGATCGTGGTCTCGGTCGAGAAGAATCGCGGTGGCCAGGACAACGTGGACCTCGAGTTCGAGAAGCACTTCGAGTTCTCCTGCTTCGACCCCAACGGCCGGACGGTCCAGGAGAAACTCATCGAGGAGCGGCTCTACAACGACTGACGACGGGCCTCCGATCGGAGGTATCGTGGACGGGTGACGAGCCCCGGTCCGTTTCCCGACATCGTCGAGATCGTGGTCGAGATCCCGCGCGGCAGTCGCAACAAGATCGAGTTCGACGAGGTCGC
>JBEVDC010000189.1:0-2637 GCA_040514195.1 Candidatus Limnocylindrales bacterium
CCTTGCGATCGGCCTGGCGCCGGCCACGGCCGGCAGGGCGGAGGCGGCCGGCCAGCTCAAGGCGGTCGTCATCGTCGGACCGAGTGGCAGCCTCCAGAGCAGCAACAACGCGGCCGGCAAGGCGATCGCCGACCTGGCCGCCTCCTACGGCATGGATGTGCGGCGGGTCTTCCATCCCTACGCGACCTGGTCGAAGGTGCTCGACAACATCCAGGGCGCCTCGATCGTGGTCTACCTCGGCCACGGCAATGGCTGGCCGAGCCCATACGCCCCGTACCAGGAGGACACCAAGGATGGCTTCGGGCTGAACGCCTCGTCCGGCAGCTCGACGGTCAAGTACTGGGGCGCGACGCCCATCGCCAGGTACATCGACCTGGCGCCCAACGCGGTCGTCCTGCTCAACCATCTCTGCTATGCGAGCGGCAACAGCGAGCCCGGTCGGGCGGCGCCGAGCCAGTCGACGGCCAAGCAGCGCGTCGACAACTACGCCAACGGCTTCATCCGCGCCGGCGCCCGCGCCGTCTTTGCCTACGGGCATCAAGATGTCAGCTCGGTCATCCGGGCGCTCATGACGACGCGCGACACGATGGACGAGATCTTCATGAGCGCGGGTTACCGCGGTGGCCGCGACATCCGCTTCTCGAGCGCCCGCGTCTCGGGCTACGACGTGCACATGGACCCCGAGAGCAGCACCGGTTACTACCGCTCGGTCGTGGGCAAGCTGTCGATGACCGCCGACCAGGTCACCGGCGCTCCATTCGCCCGAACCGACCTGGTGCCCGGGACATTCGTCGTGCCCGGAGTCGGGCGTGTCGACCCGTCGCTGACGGCGGAGGTCTTCGATGTGCCAGGCGGCTCGATCGTCGGCGCGCTCGACCCCGGCACCGTGGTCGGCCTGAGCGAGGGTCCACTGGCCGGGCCCGATGGGCGCCCGTATCTCGGCATCGACGCGCCGACCGACGGCTACGTGCCGGCCGACCAGCTGGATCCCGAAGACTCGACCGGGCCACGGCCATGGGAGATCGAGCCCGACCCGCTGGCCTTCTCGCCGAATGGCGACGGGTCGGTCGATACCCTCGGTGTCGACGTGACCTGGAGTGAGCAGGCAGACTGGACGGCCAAGGTCGAGGGGACGGACGGCAGCGACCTGCAGACCTGGAGCGGTGAGGGCGTGACTGCCAGCTTCAGCTGGGACGGTCTCGGCTCGGGCGGCTCGCCGCTGCCGGACGGCAGCTACCACTTGACCGTCCGCGCCAGCGATGGCCTGGGCAACGACGGCAGTGCCGCGAGCCGCACGGTGACCATCGACACGAACGCCCCGAACCTCGACCTGACCGGCGCTGCGGTGACCGCCTCGAGCCCCGAGGCCGCGCGAACGTTCACCCCCAACGGCGACGGACAGTCAGACGCCCTTGGCATCGGCTACGACGTGTCGCAGGCCGGCAAGCTCGAGCTGACGGTGCGCGATGACACGGAGGCCGTGGTTCGAAACACCTGGATCGGGGTGTCGTCCGGGATGGGGGGCGTGGTCTGGGATGGCCGGAACGATGAAGGAGGCTACGTCGGCGACGGTCGGTACGAGGTCAGCCTGCGGGCCAAGGACGCGGCCGGCAACAAGAGCGGCTCGGTCAAGACGTACGCGTCGGTGCTCAAGGCGCTCAAGGGTGCCACGCGGTCGCGGCCGCGCTTGTACGCGGCCGACGGCGACAGGCTGGCCAAGTCGACGACGTTCAGCTTCTCGCTGACCAGATCGGCGACGCTCGACTGGACGATCCTGCGACCGGATGGCTCCGTGCTCCTGACGAAGCACGCCGGGTACGCCGCGGGCGCGGGCGCATACAGCTGGACCTGGAGCGGCAAGGACGCGGCCGGCGCCTATGTTCCCGATGGGACCTACAGGAGCGCCGTCTCTGCAACGACATCGGCGGGCACCATCAGCCAGACGCTGTCGGTCTTCGTGGGCGCCTTTAAGATCACGCCGTCGGCGGCGACGCTGAAGCGGGGCAAGAGAGTCACGGTCACGATCGTCACCAGCGAGCCACTGAGCTACAAGCCGCGGCTGACCGTCTATCAGCCCGGGCTCGCGTCCTACAAGCTCGCGACCACGAAGGTCGGCAAGTGGACCTATGTCGCGACCTTCACGGTCAAGTCGGGCGGCTCGGCCGGCACCATCAAGCTCAAGGCGTCAGGCCGGGACAGCGGCGACCGGCTCCAGCGCTCGTACCTGTCTCTACCGCTCGAGTAGGACGAGCGACCGGACACCCGGCGTCGATTTGACGCCCAGCATACGATCGGCTCACATGGCTGATCGCGTTCCGCCAGAGGTCGAGCTCGAGGCGCACGACGGCGCCCACCATCTGGCTGGCGAGCGGATCAGCGCGATCGAGCGCTTCCCGGACGACAATCCCAATCCCGTCATGCGTGTCGATGCGGACGGACACCTCCTCTATGCGAACCCTGCCAGCGCCGGCGTGCGAACGGCGATGGGCGCGGCTGTCGGCGAGCGTCTGCCCGCCCAGGTGCTCGAACGTTTCGAAACGGTCGCACCCGGCGGATTCGTCGAGTTCGTCGCGGACAACCGGACGTACGCAGTCTGGGCCGTGCGCATCGAGGACCTCGGCTTCACGAACCTCTACG
>JBEVDC010000227.1:0-5739 GCA_040514195.1 Candidatus Limnocylindrales bacterium
GCGCCGACTCGTCGAGGTCGTGCCGATGGTCGAACACGTTCTGCGCCCGTCACCGACAGGCGAGCCGGCGGTCCCGGTCTGCCGCAAGCGTTCAGCGGCCGCTGTTGGCTGCGACGAAGGCCGGGTACTTCGAGACCGCCTCCCGCACATAGTCGGTCACCAGCGCGGCGTCGACATCCTCCAGCGCTGCGTAGTCAAGGGTCATGAGCGTGCTCGAGCCGGCGCGTAACAATCCCCGAGGGTCCTCGAGCCAGGTCCCATAGAGGAATCTCAAGCAGATGATCTTCGTGGTCTCTCCGATCGCGCACACCCACCGGTGGTAGTCGCCGCCCAGCGAATACATCAGCATCCGGTACTTGATGGCGACCTCGAAGTCGGCCGCGGCCATGACGGCCTGATCGAGTGCTTCGACCACGGCCACGCGGCTCGGATCCAGGCCTGCGAGGTAGGTGCTTCGGGCAGCGTCGTTCAACTCGGTGGTCCTCCCTTGGGCGAGTCGGCAGGTCGGGGTGGGCCTCTGTGCTATGGTGAGGGTACGTCGCGATGTGCGGCGCCCCGCGTGGTCGACCTCCTTCTCGAACAGACCGTGCGTTCGTGAATCCCAGTTCGGGAAGCGTCGGAGGGCCCACATGGCCTCAGGCACCGTCAAGAAAGTCGTCGCCGATCGCGGCTTCGGCTTCATCAGCGCCGAGGATGAGAAGGAGTACTTCTTCCATCGCAGCGGCGTCGATGCCACCCTCGACTTCGACCGCCTCGTCGGCGGCGAAAAAGTCGAATTCGAGATCGAGCAGAGCCCGAAAGGCCCGCGCGCCACGCACGTGCGCGCAGCCTGACCTCGGCACCCCATCGACCGCTGGCGCCCACGGCGTCAGCGGTCTTTTGATTCTCGCCCCCGCCAGGGCCGTCCTGGCAAGCTCGCAGGTCGCTGGTCGAGCTCGTGGTGCGTGACGTCACCACCGCACCTGACGGGATCCTCGGAATGGTGCAGTGAAGTTGCGAAATGGGGCTTGCGGTGCGCTACCGGGTGCGTAGAATGTCGTGGCGGGCTGGATGTGGACTTTGGTCCATGTTCGGCCGGCAAAACCAGGGGGAAAGGCCGCAAGTGGTGACACTCTGAGGCCGATCTTCGCCGGGTGCAGGTGGAGTAGATGACGGGACTCACCCCCCGTCCCGACGGCCGGACTGGCACACTGGCCTCGCCTGACGGGTCACGGTAGCGTCGAAAACCGCGACACGGTCTCCGAGGGACGACACGGGGCAAAGGGCGCAGCCGGGCGTGGGCATACGATCGGGACCGGCGTCCTGCGTGAGCAGGGCCCATCTGATCGGGCCGATCTACGGTCCCTGTTCGGTGGGCATAAGAACCCACCGGGCGACCACGAGTCGTGGGTCGCTGAACCAGACGGGTCCAACGAGGTCAGCGATGAATGGCTGTGGTGAGCCGGCCGTCGCCGTTCGAACTGAACCCGCCGCGACGTGCCAGGCTCAGTCTGCGAGCCGCCTTATAACCGGATCGCAGAAGGGGTTTGCTAGGGACTCGGACTTGTCCGGGTCCCTTCGTCGTTCGTAGGGCTCCTTGCCTCAAGGGCAGGCGGCCCTGAACTCGGCCTCGAGGCCCTGGGCCGCCGTGACCAGCCCACGGATAGCCGTTCCCACCGCGACGAGCCCAGCGCCTGGATCGCCCTGATCCAGCTGGCTGACCGCGGTCTGGAGCGCGTCGATCTGGGTGGTGAGAGCGTCGAGCGCGGACGCCAGTTCGGTCGATGCCGAGGCCTTGAGCGTTTCGGCTGACGTCTTGATGACGCCGATCGCGGCAGTCAGGGTAGCGGTGCCACCGGCCGACAGGTCGAGCTCGCCGAGCGCCTCGATCGAAGCTTCGAAGGCGGTCAGGTCCTCGCACACCGTGCCCGCAGGGGCGGCCGACGCGGATCCGGCGGGTGCCGCCGTCGCACCCGGTTCGGATGTCGCAGGTTCGGATGTCGCAGGTGCCGACGTCTGGTCAGGTGCTGACGACGCGCTGGGGCCGCTCGCGCCGGTGCAGGCTGCCGCGACGAGCGCGATGGCAAGGAGGAAGCCGGAAGCGGCGATGGATCGGGGCAGGCGGAGTCGAAGTTCGGACATCGGGAGTGCCTCCTGGGCCGCGGGATGGTCCGGCCAGTCTATCCGCATCGCCGGATCCAGGCCTTGGGGGACGGCTTAGGTGTCGCCAGCCTCGCCCGATGCGACCGCATCAGCGCCGGCCGCTGGTCGGTCGTCACGGACGATCATGGCCAGCACCTCCTGGCGTGAGGCGGACATGTTGTGGATCCGACGGCCGTGATCCTGGGTCGCGGCCACCAGCTCGTCCTCGCTCCCACTCGTCTCCCAGCCGCACGCGCACCGGACTCGCAGGATCTCAGTCGTCATCGCTCACCTCCGTTGACATCTCACCCGAGGTTGCGGAATGGCTCGGGCTGGTAGCTGGCGAGCGCCTCGCGCCACCGGGCGGAGAGCGTGGCCCGGACGACGGGGTCATCTTGTGCCAGCCAGGCCATGTGGCGCAGCCCGTGCTCGACCACCTGGCCATGCGCGATCGAGGTTGGGGCCGCCGTCGCCTCGGACCTGGCCAGGTCCGCCCGGCTGATCGGCTCCGATGCCATCGAGCCGACGAGCTCGTCCTCGATGACGACCACGAAACTCAGGATGGTGGCATCGCGATCGCGCCGCCAGGACGTCGAATGGACCAGCAGCGGCTCGCCGACGACGTCGCGCCCGATGCGGTCGACGACCTCGACCGGGTGCTCCTCGAGGCCGAGCTCGATGAACCAGGGTGCGGCCCCACAGGGGCCGGTCAACTCGAGGTGGTCGCCGTTCAGCCACACGACGAAGACCTCGGCCTGGACGGGGCCGTCGATGTCCCAGCCGGCAGGGGTTCGGGTCATGGGCTCGGCATCGGCGTCGGCGTTGGCTGCGGCTCAGCGGCATCGAGCTCCGCGGCGACGCTGATGTCTACGCCCGTGCCGACAGCCACGATCGTGCCTGCGGTGGGAACGGTATCGACCACCTGTCCGGCCACCGCCGTCGGCGCCGGCACGTTATCGATGCCCGTGAGCTTGAGGCCCACGGATGTCAGCGCGACCAAGGCCTCCGCCTCGGTCATGCCGACCAGGTCCGGCACGCCGACCAGGTCACGTCGGGTGGAGATCGTAGCCACGACCGTCGAGCTCGGCTCTACGGAGGAGCCGGCGCTCGGATCCTGGGCCACGACAGTTCCCTCTGGGCGGTCCGGCAGACGGACCGGGATGGGTTCGCCGAAGCTGAGGCCCGCGCGCGTCACGACGGCGCCTGCGCGGCTCTCCGACAGCCCGATGATGTTGGGCACAGCCACGGATCCCGCGATCGTCGGTGGCGGGCTTTCGCCCGGGTCGGGTCGCAGCAGGATGGCGCCGGCGCCAACGATGAGCGCGAGGCCCGCGATCGCCACGACCGTCCGGGCCATGGCCGAGCGCGTGACGGCAAACCGATGCGCCACGACCATCGGCTCGCGCTCGGCCGTGGGCCCAGCCGCTTCGGCGCGCTCCTGGACCACGTCGGCGACGCGGTCGAGGTCGAGCCCCAGGTGCTCGATCGCCTCCGCGACACTGACGGCCACCGGCGCGTCGATCGCCAGTCGGTCGCCGAGCCCGCCCGCCACGAGCTCCGTGCGCACGATGCCCGGCGTCCGGACGAGCATCAGCACGACCGCAGCTCCGTCGAGCCGCTCGACCAGCCTTGTCAGCACCTCGACCGCCGTGATGTCGATGTCCGAGACCGCGCGCATGTCCACCACGACCGCACGCAGGTCCGGCCGCGCGGCGACGAGCTCGAGCACCCTATCACGCAGGGAGCCCGCGTTGGCGAAGAAGAGCGGTCCCGAGAAACGCAGCACCGCGACGCCCTCTACGCGCGCGACATCCGTCCAACGCTCGAGGTTGGCGAAGTGGGTCGTTCCAGCCACGCGGCCGAGCTCGAGGATCTGGGGCGAAGCCGCCCGACGGAAGACGTTGAGCGTGGCCAGCAGGACGGCGATGGCGACGCCCGCGAGCGTGCCATAGACGAGCACGCCGAGCAGGGCGATAGTGGCGATGACGCCTTCGCTCGTCCGTCGAACGTAGAAGGCGCGGATACCCGCCAGGTCGATGAATCGGACGGCGGACACGAGGATGACCGCGGCCAGGGCGGGCGTGGGTAGGTAGGCCATCGGCCCGGTCAGGAAGAGAAGCACGGCCAGCACGGTCCCCGCCGCCACCAGGCCGGTCAGCTGCGTCCGCGAACCGGCCGCCTCTGATGCCCCCGTCCGCGACGGGCTGGCGCTGATGGGATAGCCACCGGTCAGGCTGCCGGCCAGGTCGGCCGCGGCCAGGGCCACCAGCTCACGGTCGGGATCGGTCTCCTCGCCGTCCTTTTCGCTGAAGGTTCGGCCGGTCGCCGCAGTGTCGGCGAAGCTCAGCACGGCGAGCCCGATCGCTCCCGGCAACAGTGCGACGGCCTGATCGACGGTCAGCGACGGCACAGCGATCGGCGGGAAGCCGCCAGGGACAGGCCCCAACACTTGTACGCCGAGCGCCTGAAGGTCGAGGGCATAGCTGGCCACGAGGGCGCCGATGAGTGTCACCAGGGCCATCGGCACCCTTGGCAGCAGACGCCCGCCGATGGCCATGGCCAGGATGACCAGGACGCCGAGGACGATCGATGGTCCGTCCAGGTCGATGTCCTGGAAGGTCATCGCGAAGGCTTCGAGGAGGACGCCGGGCCTGAGCACGGTGCCGACACCGCCGACGACATCGAGGAGGTCCGAGATCGGGGTGTCGCCGAGGATCTTGGGGATCTGCCCGATGGCGACGTTGATGCCAACACCGGCCAGGTAGCCGACGAGAATGGGTTTGGAGAGCAGGTTGGCGAGGTAGCCGAGCGAGGCGAGGCGCATGGCCACGAAGATGAGGCCGACCAGCAGGCCGAGCCCGGCGGCCAGCTCGGCACGCGCGTCTGCTGCCACCGCCAGCGGCGCGATCGTCGCGCCGACAAGTGCGGCCGTGGCCGCGTCCGGCCCGATGATCAGCCGCCGCGACGAGCCGAGGAGCGCATAGGCAACGAGTGGCGCGAGCGACGCGTAGAGGCCGAACTCGGGCGGCAGCCCCGCGACCTGCGCATAGCCGATGCTCAGCGGGACGATGAGCGCGGCGACGGTCAGGCCGGCGACGACGTCGCGTGGTAACGCCGTGCGGTCGTACGAGCGCAGCGTCCAGGCGAGCGGCAGCCCGCGCGTCCCGAGCACCATCATGCGGGCCGCGTCCATCGGGCCAGTGTACTGAGCGCGCTTCGTGCCAGACTGGCGCCCCATGTCACGTCGGACGAGCGCCGGGATCCTCCTCTACCGATTCGGACCGGACGGCCTCGAGGTCCTCCTCGGCCACCCGGGCGGTCCCGCGTTCCGTTCGCGTGATCACGGCCACTGGTCGGTGCCGAAGGGCGAGGTCGAGGAGGGCGAGCCGCTGGAAGCGGTGGCGCGACGCGAGTTCGAGGAGGAGACCGGTCATGCCGTCCCGCAGGCGCCGATGCTCTCGCTCGGCGACACCATCCAGAAGGGCGGCAAGCTCGTCGTCGCCTGGGCCGTGGAAGGCGACCTCGACCCAGCCCGAGCGATGAGCAACACCTTCGAGATGGAATGGCCACCCAGGTCCGGCATCCGACGCACGTACGCCGAGATCGATCGCGTGGCGT
>JBEVDC010000015.1:0-4911 GCA_040514195.1 Candidatus Limnocylindrales bacterium
TGACCCCAGGCCAGCTGGTGCAGATCGTCCCGCCTGGGATCTTCAACAAGCCGGTGAACCCGAGGTTCAATCCGCAGGTTTGGTACGGCGAGGAGACGCTCGACATCGAGGCGGTGCATGGCATGGCGCCCGCCGCCAAGATCGTCTACATCGGCGCGCCCAACAACGTTCGCGACCTGGACGCGGCATTGAACTTCGCTATCGATCGGCACGTCGCGCAGATCATCACGAACTCGTACGGATATGCGACCGAGCTTCTGCCGCCGGGCTTCATCATCCCGGTGGAGCAGATGTTCATCCAGGCCGCCATCCAGGGTATCGGCGTCTACTTCGCATCGGGTGACTCCGGTGATGAGACGGCGACCTTCGGCTTCCCGACGACCGACTACCCGGCGGCGAGCCCGTGGGTCACGGCCGTCGGCGGCACGGCCTTGGGGATCGACCAGTCGAACGCACGGGCGCTCGAGACCGGCTGGGGGACGTCGACCTATGGCTGCAACGTGGCCACGCTGGTATGCACACGCCTGAGCTGGCTGTACGGCTCCGGTGGTGGGGTCAGCCGGATCTTCGCCAAGCCGTTCTATCAGTCGGCCCTGTCGGCGACCGGTCGGGCCGTGCCCGACATCGCTGCGCTCGGTGATCCGCAGACCGGATTCCTCGTAGGCCAGACGCAGACCTTCCCGGGTGGCGCCTCCTACGACGAGTTCCGACTCGGCGGGACGAGCGTGTCAAGTCCCATCATGGCCGGCATCATGGCGCTCGCCGACCAAGCCGCAGGCGCACCACACGGCTTCGCCAACCCACTCTTCTACGCCAATCCGGATGCGTTCCACGACGTCCTGTCAGTGAAGTCTGCGGTCGCACGCCGCAACTACAACAACAACATCGACGCGAGCGCTGGGACCTCCGACTTCCTGCGCACGTTCGACGACTACAGCGGATCCCCGACCCAGCACACGGGTCCGAGCTGGGACAACGTGACGGGCCTGGGCACACCAGGTGAGGACTTCCTCGCCACATTCGGTCAATGACCCATCGTTAAGCGGGCGCCCCGTCGGACGGGCTGTCCACGACCTCGACGAGACCGCCGGGCTCATCCCGGCGGTCTCTCGTTAGGGGCCTCCATCCGGAGAGGCCGCCTCTTGAACCAAGCGCGGGAAGGTGCGGTCGCGCCTCGGCGACCGCGGCGCAGGCGGCCGGCCACAAACCCCGGTGCACGCGCGCACCGCGACCATCGCGCTACGCAACCATGCGCGTTGACCAAGTTCGTCCAGCGGTCGTACGCTGCCGGTCCGCTCGCACCACCGTCCGGCCGAGGAGGGCTCGTTCGTCGTGTGCGATCACCTGTTGGATCGGAGACCCGGGATCGTCCGAAGGAGACCCATGGCCAGGAAGCTCGCTGCCGCGATGGCGGCCTCCGCCCTGATCCTCACCGTCCTGCTACCGGCCGGCACGCTCGCCGCCGAGGGACCCGTCAAGCGACAGTTCGAGCGCCGGGGCGTGAGCCAGGTGAACGTCAACCGACTTCCGTTGATGCTCGAAAGAGTTCGCCAGGTGACGGTCATGCTCGAGCTCGGGGCTGAGCCAGTGCTCGCCCGCGGCCAGCAGTCGAAGGCCAGGCAGAAGGCGCAGGCCAAGGCCCTCAAGACACGGCAAGCCAAAGTCGCCAACGCGGCCGAGACCCGGGGTGCCACCGTCCTTGGCACCTTCCAATACACCTACAACGGAGTCAAGGTCCGCGTCGCCGCCGCCAAGTTGGCGGCCATGGCCGCCATACCCGGTGTCGTCGCCGTCCGCCAGGTCAAGCTCGTGGAACACGAGAACGTCAACGGCGTGCCCTATGTCGGTGCTCCGTCAGCCTGGCAGGATCCGGGCGCGACCGGGGGTGGCGTGAAGATCGCCATCCTGGACTCGGGTATCGACTACACCCATGCCGATTTCGGAGGCCTGGGCACGCCTGCGGCCTACGACGACAACGACCCGACCGTCATCGAACCCGGAACGTTCCCGACGTCGAAGGTCATCGCCGGCTGGGACTTCGTCGGCAACGACTACGATCCGGCAGGCGGCTCAGCAACGCCGCATCCAGATCCGGATCCGCTCGATTGCTCCGGCCACGGTTCGCACGTCGCGGGCATCGCGGCGGGTGCTGGCGTGAAAGCTGACGGTTCGACCTTCTCGGGCCCCTATGACGCCTCCACGATCGGGGATCCCAACGACTGGAACATCGGCCCCGGTGTCGCCCCCGAGGCGAGCATCGTGTCCCTGAAGGTCTTTGGCTGCGAGGGTGGGTCATTGGTGGTCCCCGATGCCCTCGAGTGGGTCGGGAACTACAACGTCAACAACCCGACCGACCCGATCGAGGTCGTGAACATGTCGCTCGGCGCCGTCTTCGGGCGCTCCATCGACCCGACCAGCATCGCGACCCAGACCCTCGTGGCGTCCGGGGTCGTCGTCGCCGCCGCCGCCGGTAACGCCGGCGCGAACGCCTACATCACAGACTCGCCCGCAGTCGCCACAGGGGCCATGTCGGTCGCCGCGGTCGACGCCCTCCCCAGCTTCCCGAGCGCCTCGATCGACATGGCCAGCGGCCCTGACATCCCGGCGATCAACGAGAACGCCTATCCAGGGCTGCCGGTGAGCGGCACCCTCGACGCCATCGGCAACGGCGCCGGCGGTCTCTCGCTCGGTTGCGCGCCGGCCGACTTCGCCGGCGTGGCCGGCAAGATCGCCGTCGTCCAGCGTGGTGTCTGCGCCTTCGTCGAGAAGGGCGAGAATGCCGATGCTGCCGGCGCCATCGGCATCGTCGTCGTCAACCGGGACGACCTGCCCCCAGCCGAGCTGCCCACGTTCATCGGCTACAACCCCGAGCTCTTCGACATCCCCATGATCGGTGTCGGCAACGCAGCCAAGGCCGCGCTCCTGGCTGGCGATGGCACGAGCGCGACCCTCAACGGCGGCCCGGTCATCGCCAATCCGACCTACAAGAATCTGGCCACATTCAGCTCCGGCGGACCCCGCACGGTCGACAGTGCGGCCAAGCCGGACGTGGCCGCGCCCGGCGTCTCCATCGTCTCGGCGCTCGTCGGTGGTGGCGCCCTGGGGACCACGAATTCAGGCACCTCCATGTCCACCCCGAACGCGGCGGGTATCGCCGCCGTCGTCGTTGAGGCCAACCCGGACTGGGGCCCGACCGAAGTCAAGGCAGCCATCATGAACACCGCCGATGCCTCGTCGGCGCATCTCAGCTCTTGGAACTTGCGGACCGCGGGCTCCGGCGTGGCGCAGGCGGACCGGGCGGTCGACACCGTCGGGCTGGCGACAACGGGCCCCGGCGAGGCGAGCCTCTCGTATGGCTACGAGCCGCTCGGCGCCACCTACAGCGAGACCAAGACGATCACGCTCTGGAACACCGGCAGCTCGGCCATCAGTTACGCCCTGGCGGCCAGCAGCCCCCTCGTGACGCTCTCCGACAGCTCGGTCACCGTCCCTGCCGGCGGTTCGGTCGAGGTCGATGCCACGGCTGCCCTGAGCGCCGCCCAGGTAGCCGGCTTGCCAACGGTGGATGTCTTCCTCGGCGCCCCGTGGGGCGGCGTGAACTCGATACGCGGCGTGGTCACGGCCACACCCACGTCGTCGGGTCCGGGCGTCTACCAACTCCGGGTCCCCTACATCCTGGTGCCCCGCGGCCTGTCGAACGTGGCGCCGGGCGCCAAGAGCGCCTACACGCAGTCGAAGGGCATCGCGCAGGCCTCATCGACGCTGACCAACGGCGGCATCCACACCGGCTTCGCCGATGTCTACGCCTGGGGCCTGAGTGACTCCCAGGATCCGCTCGTCTTCGGTTCCGCCGACGTCCGGGCGGTCGGCGTCCAGACGCTGCCCGCGGAGGCATTCGGCGTCGACGCGCCGTCCGACAGGGCGCTCGTCTTCGCAGTCAATTCGTACGGCATGTCGTCGTCCGGTTCGGAGAACGAGATCGACATCGCCATCGACACGAACAACAACGGCAAGATCGATTTCGTCGTCGTCGGCTTCGACTTCGGATTCATCACGACCGGTGTATTCAACGGCCAGTACGCTTCGTTCACCTTCACGGCGGCCGGGGACCTGGTCGACATCTGGGTGGCGGATGCGCCGGCCAACGGCTCCACCTACCTGCTGCCGACCCTGGCCTCCGACCTCGGGCTCAAGAAGGGCAACTCGGACTTCAATTACTGGGTCATCACCCAGTCACTGCAGGACGGGTCGCTCGATGTCGTGCCCGGGAAGGCGCGATTCGACTCCCACAAGCCAGGGGTTTCCACAGGCGACTTCGTCGGCCTTGCACCCGGCGCTAGCGCCTCGCTCGACCTGTGGGTCGATCGTGGCAAGTTCGCCTCGGCCAGGGCCAAGGGCTGGCTGGTCGTGACCATGGACGACGCCAATGGCGGCGCCCAGGCGGACCAGATCCCCGTCGGGAACCTGCCGCCCTCGCCATAGTAAGAGCGTCATCGAAGAGCCGTGGCCCCTTGGGAGCCCAGGGGCCACGCTCGTTGTCCGGCCCACCGTCGTGTAGCCGCAGCTGGGTCGAGGCTACACTGGGGTCATGCCCGATCGGACCTCCGTGGCGGCCTCGACCCCTGCCGCCTCCGCCTCTCCGGGCGCCGACGCTCCGCGTCCCGGCTACCGCCTCGAACGCGACCCGCTGGGGGCGCTCGAAGTCCCCGAAGATGCCTACTACGGCATCCAGACCGAGCGCGCCATCCGCAACTTCCCCATCAGCGGTCGTCGACCTGACGAGGCCCTCGTGCGGGCCGGGGTCAACGTCAAGAAGGCCGCCGCCCGCGCGAACCACGCCACCGGCCGCCTTGCGGACGACCTGTTCGATGCCATCGTCCAGGCCGCCGACGAGATCCTCGGCCTGGTGCC
>JBEVDC010000084.1:0-2682 GCA_040514195.1 Candidatus Limnocylindrales bacterium
CGTTTCGAGCCACTCGGTCATGCCGCGATCGACCGCTCACGCGGGTCGCGCAAGCCGGCCGCGGCGAGCACGGTCGCAGGCCCGACGGCCTGCTGGTCAGCCAAGTCGGCGATGGTCCGAGCGATGCGGAGCACGCGGTGAACGCCTCGCGCGGACCAACCGCTGGCATCGGCCAGATCGGTCAGGACACGGCGCGCATCCGACCCCAGGGCGGCGGCATCCGTGACCTCACGTCCCGAGAGCTCACGGTTGAGTCGTCCGCCGTTCCTGGCCCGTGCACGGGCTCGTCCTGCGGCGATCCGCGAGGCGACGGCCGCCGATGGCTCCGGACGCTCCTCCGAGACCAGCTCGATCGGCCGGACGCGCCGCATCTCGACGCGCAGGTCGAGCCGGTCGAGGAGCGGACCGCTGACCCGTCTGACGTAGCGCTCCGCCTCCCCAGGTGGGCAGGAGCAGCTCCGCTCGGGATCGCCATGGAAGCCGCAGCGGCACGGATTCATGGCCGCTACGACCTGGACCCGCGCCGGGTACCGGACGTGCCCGCCCGCTCGGACGATGGCGACCTCACCCTCCTCGAGCGGCTGCCGAAGCGCGTCCAATACGTCACGGTCGAACTCGGCGAGCTCATCGAGGAAGAGCGTGCCGCGATGGGCCAGGGTCACCTCGCCGGGCGAAAGCCTTGGCCCGCCGCCGACCAGCGCGGCATAGCTCGCCGTGTGGTGCGGTGCCCGGAAGGGTCGCCGGCGATCGACCGACCGGCCGGCGGCGAGCAGGCCAGCTACGCTGGCGATGACCGCGACCTCGAGCGCCTCGTCATCATCGAGCGGAGGCAGGAGTCCCGGGATCGCACGTGCCAGCAGCGTCTTGCCCGCGCCGGGTGGGCCGATCATGAGCAGGTCGTGCCCGCCTGCGAGCGCCACCTCCAGTGCCCAACGAGCAAAGGCCTGACCCCGAACCTCGGCCAGGTCGACGGGCGGCAGCTCGGCCACCAGCTCCGCAGGATCCGTGCCCGGTCTGCCGGATCGCATCGCGACGGGCGGCGGGGCACTCGCGACTGAACGGCTCACGACGTGCATCCGGCGGCGGCGGGCCGTCTGCGCCCGACGGCCACGCGGGCCGGCAACGAGTCGGGCCGCGTCGTCGAGACCGTCGAGGGCGACGACCTCCACGTCCGCCACGAGCGACGCCTCCTTGGCGTTCGCGGTCGGTACGCCCACGCGTCGGTGCCCGGCCCGAGCCAGCGTGGCGACCATCGGCAGGACGCCCGCCACCGGCTGCAGCGAACCATCGAGGGACAGCTCCCCGAGCAGCGCGACAGCCCCGCCGCTGGGGCATACCTGCTCCGAGGCGACCAGGATCCCTACCCCGATGGCGAGGTCGTAGGCGGCCCCGTGCTTGCGGCGATCGGCCGGCGCGAGGTTGACCGTGATCCGGCTGGCCGGGTAGACGAAGCCGGCGTTGCGGATCGCCGCCCTCACGCGCTCCCGCGCCTCCGAGAGCGCGGCGTCGGGCAGCCCCACGATGTGACACACGGGCAGCCCCGGACTGACGTCGACTTCGACGCGCACGAGCGCGCCCTGGAGGCCGCTGACGACGGCGGTCACGAGGGTGGCAAGCACGCCGCCGACGCTAGCCGGGGACGCTCACCCGGCGCTCACCGGCGGCTCATCGCCTGCTGCATCCACGCGTGATGCGTCGCGGCCCATCTCGCGGATCGCCCTCAGGCGCGACGCGGCGGTCAGGTCGTGGCGGCCGCTAGCTGGGGCAGGTTCTCACCGGCTGCGGCCTGGCGGTCGATGGACCGCGACATGTCGACGACCGCCCGGCCGATGATCGAGTCCGGCTTCGTGAACATGAACGGCGCGCCGGAGTTGAGGGCGCTGATGGCCGCGCGGTACTCGTTCACGACCTGGAACTCGATCTTGCGCTTGAGCACGTTCTCGGCGTCCTTGACCGCGATTCCCGTGAAGGCATTGGAACGATTGAGGATGAGCTGGACCTTCTCGCGAGGCACGCCCAGCTGGGTCATCGTTTCCAGCACCAGCCGGACGTTCTTGAGGCACGAGAGGTCAGCAGTCATGACCACGAAGAGCGTGTCGGCGGCCGTGATGGTGTCCAGGTTCGTCTCGTCGAAGCGCTTGTCGATGTCGACCAGCGTGTAGTCGTAGAGCGCACGCAACTGCTCCAGGATGCGGGCCACGTGGTGCTGGTCCACGCTCACCAGCTCGGCCGACTCGGGCGAGGGCGGAGCCAGCAGGAGGTCGATACCCGAGTCGTGCTTGACCATCGAGCTGCGTACCAGGTCCTGGTCGATGGTCGCCGACTGGACGACATCGACGATCGACTTGCGGTCGAGACCAAGGTCCAGGAAGACGCGATGATCGCCGAACTGCAGGTTCCCGTCGACGAGCGCGACGCGCCGGTTCACCTCCCGATGGAGCGCCACGGCCGTGTTGATGGCCAGGGTCGTGGTGCCCACGCCGCCCTTGGCGCCGTAGAAGGCCAGGATGCGGCCGAGGGGCGGCCGGCCGACGACCAGGTTCTTCGGCGCAAAGCGGGCCAGCAGGCTCTTGATGCGTGCCACGAGCTCGGCCGGAAAGAAAGGCTTGACCTGGTAGTCGTCGGCGCCGGCGCGCAGGCCCTTGACCTTGGCCTCGACGTCTGCGTCGGCCGTCAGCATGA
>JBEVDC010000101.1:0-5093 GCA_040514195.1 Candidatus Limnocylindrales bacterium
CAGGGCCCGTCGCCGTCGGTCGAAACCTCGCCGTCCCCGAGTGGCAGCCCCGCGCCGGCCATCGCCTCTCGGGTCGTCGTGCCCGCCATGAAGATCGACCTGCCGATCGTGGCCCAGAGCTTCGGCCCCGGCAAGGGCACATACCCGCTGTGCGACGTGGCGCAATACCTGGAAGTCTTCGGCCAGCCTTCGGAGCCCGGCACGACCTACCTCTACGCGCACGCCCGGGAGGGCATGTTCCTGCCACTCCTACGGGCCTCGGAACGCAACAACGGCAGGAGCATGATCGGCGACCTCGTCCAGGTCTACACGACCGACGGCACGCTCTACCTGTACGAGATCTTCCGGGTCAAGCGCCACTCGCGGGACTTCTCGCTGGCCGACGACGTGCCGCTCGGCGAGCAGCGGCTCATCCTCCAGACCAGCGAAGGGCCCAAAGGCACCATCCCCAAGCTGCAGGTCGCGGCGCGCCTGGTCAGTGTCGGCTCGGCGCCGCTCGACGAGGCGAACCCCAAGCCGAAGCCGCGCGACTGTCGCTGAGGCGCCTCACAGCCAGCCGATCCGCCGGAACCAGATCACGGCCGTGCCCGCGGCGGCCAGCATCAATCCCGTGATGAGCCAGAAACCGGAGCCTTCCTCGATCGCCGTGGCCGCCTCGCTCATGCCGAAGATGCCGGCCACGGCCGCGATGCCGGCTAGGATGACGGTCGCCGCAGTGAGCCGCTTCATGATGTCCGAGAGGTTGTTGTTGACGGTCGAGAGATAGGCGTCGAGGGTCGTGCTCACCAGCTCGCGATAGCTGTCGAGCTCATCGGTCAGCCGGATGAGGTGGTCGTAGACGTCACGGAAGTAGATGATCCGCTCCGGCGCGATGAGCGGCTCGTCGCGGTTCGTGAGCTGGTTGAAGATCTCGCGCTGCGGGCTGACCGCATGCCGGATGAAGAGCAGATCCCGCCGGACCTGGAAAAGGCGCTCGACGACCCACTTGCTGGGCTTGCTGATGACGTCGGCCTGAAGGTCGTCGATCTCGTCACCGAGCTTGTCGAAGACCGGGAAGTAGCGATCGACCAGGCCGTCGACGATGGCCCAGAGCAGGTAGTCGGGCCCTTCGTCGAGGAAGTCTTCCGGGCCACGGCGCAGGGTATGCAGGTCGCGAGGATCGAAGGTCGGACTGTGGGCGGTCACCAGAAAGCGCTGACCGAGCACGATGTCCACCTCGTCCTCCTCGACCCCGCCCTCGTAGGCGAGCGCGAACATGACGATGTGGAGTGTTTCCTCGGTCCGCTCGATCTTGGCCCGCTGGTTGCGCTCCAGGATGTCCTCGGCCACCAGCGGATGGATGCCAAGGCAGCCCGCCAGCTCGTCGACCAGCGCCTCGTCAGCGTCCACGATGTCGACCCACGCGCGCGACTGCTCGTCGGCGAAGGCGGCGCGAAGCTCCGCCAGGTCCGTGGTCTCGCGTATGCCGGCCGACGTTCGGATCAGGGCGCGCATCTGCGCGGGCGGGCCGCTCCTCGCGGTGCCCGTGGGTTCAGAGGGCGAGGGCGGGTTCGTCGTCGCCGGCTGCGGCGCGGTCATCGGGGCCGATGGTAGTCGACGGCGCCCCCATCGACACGAGCTTCGCCCGCCGCATCGCCAGCGCCGGCAGGATCGCGATGAGCATGATCGCGGCCGCCACGGCCATCAAGCCGGCTAGGATCTGCGCAGCCTCCACGGCAGCCCATGCTTCGAGCACGTCGACGACGAAGGGATCCTGGAGCGGCCGACCCTGGAGCCCGGGCGGCAGGACGGCGTCGCGGGCTGCCTGGTCGGTCAGGACCACGGAGAGCGCCTCGATCCGGTTCGAGCCGAAGCCGGTCAGGATGGCCAGGCCGACGCCCATGCCCAGCATCCGCGCCACCGTCACGACGGCCGCGGCCGTGCCAAAGGCGGCGCGCCCCAGGGCCTCCATGGCGGCTGTGGAGCGCGGGGTGACCGAGAGGCCGAATCCCAACCCGAACAGCGCCAGGCCGCCCGCGTAGACCGTCAGGGGCGTCTGTGGTGCCGCGGTCGCCAGGATCCCGAGCCCAGCCGCGCCAAGCAGCAGGCCAGCGACGCTGACCAGGACGATGCCGAGACGTCGGACGGCGAAGCCGGAGACGAAGGCTCCGACCGCCATCATCGCCGCCAGGGACCCGAGCGTGACCTGTTGGTCCTGGGGGCCGCCGTATCGGACCCGGTCGACGAAGACCGCTGCCCCTACGATGGCCGTGGCCAGGGCGTAGCCGGTCAGCAAGCTGACCAGCACGGCTGAACTGAAGACCCTGTCCCGGAAGGCTCGCAGGTCGAGGAAGGGATCCGCTGTTCGCAGGCAGCGCGCGATGGCGGCGACGCTCGCGACCGCGGCCACGACAGCCGCGATGGCCACCCCGTTCCCATCCGGGCCTGCGTCAGTGCCCAGCCACGTCAGTGCCAGCAGGCCGGCCGCCAGCGCCGTCGTGAAGAGCGCGGCCCCGAGGAGGTCGAGCCGGCCGGGCGTGTGGACGGCCCGCCAGGAGGGTGCCGCCGCCCAGACGATGACGGCGACGACGATGGCCAGCGGCGCGCCGAGGTAGAAGACCCAGCGCCATGCCGGCGCAAGCAGGTCGGCCGCAGCTGAGCTGGCCTGCCCGGCCACGGTGAAGGCGGGACCGAGCTCGAAGCCGGTCAGGATAAAGGCGCCGACGAACGGCCCCAGCGCCATGCCCAGGAAGGTGGCCGCACCGACCAGCCCGAGCGCTCGAGCGCGCGTATGGCCCTCGTACAGGTAGCCCGCGCCGGCCGTCGCCAGGGGCACGACCGTGCCGCCACCGAAGCCCTGCAGCACGCGGGCTGCGATGAGCCAGTCGAGGCTCTGGGCGGCCCCCGCCAGCAGCGACCCGGCGGCGAAGATGAGGAGGCCACCCATGAGCAGGCGGGGCAGGCCGTAGCGGTCCGCAGCCCGTCCGGCCAGGGGCATGGCCGCGATGTACGCCAGCAGGTAGCCGTTGACGATCCAGCTCGCTCGACGCAGCTCCGTCCAGCCGGCGATGTCGTTGACGACGGCCGGCAACGCCACGGCCGTGATCATCAGCTCGGCGCCGACGAGCATCGCGGCGATGGAGAAGGCGGCCAGCAACACCGCGCGAGTCGAGGCGGTCATCGCAACGGAGTGTAGGTCCGGTCCCACAGCGGACGCGGTCGAGCGAAGCTCATGACGCGCACGGCACCGCTTGACAGGGCTACCAGCGCACCGTAGTATCAACGCCCATTTATATAAATCCCCACTAGTAGGTCCCCCGATCCAGCCCGTGCCGACTCCTGCCCGCATCCGAAACACGCTGGCCACCATCACGGCCCCACCCGAGGAGCTGCGCGAGCTGCGCGCCTACCATAAGGCGCTCGCCGACGTGACTCGACTTCGGATCCTGGAGCGGCTTGCCGAATCGCCGGCCACGGTGACCGAGCTCATCGCGCATGTCGACCTCTCGCAGCCGCTGGTCAGCTGGCATCTGCGCACCCTCAAGGCGATCGGACTCGTGGAAACCAGGCGCCAGGGCCGCGAGGTCATCTGCTCACTGCGCCCCGACGAGATCGACCGATTCACGAGCCGCCAGCGCCGCATGTTCGGCCTGGCCGGCTAGGCGGCCGCGATGAGCGACGGATCGCTCCTCTCCAACGAGAGGCGCAATCGCTTCAGGGCCAAGGTCCAGCCATTTGCAGCCGGCCTCGCGAGGATCGGCCTGACGCCCAACATGCTGACCCTCATCGGCTTCGGAATCGCCATCATCGCCGCGGTGTTGGCCGGGCTCGAGAGTTGGCTCTGGGCCGGCATCGTGAGCGTCGTGGCCGGCTCCTTCGACATGCTCGACGGCGCGGTCGCCCGCGCCACGGGCAAGGCCAGCCCGTTCGGGGCGTTCATGGACTCGACCTTCGATCGCTGGGGCGAGGGCGTCATCTACGTCGGCATCGTCGCCGGGGCGGCAGCGGCCGGCAGTCAGCCGACCGCGATCCTGGCCGTCCTCGCGGCCGTCTGCGCCTTCATGGTCAGCTATACGCGGGCCAAGGCGGAGGGGCTCGGCTTCAGCGGCGAGGTCGGCATCGCGCCGCGCCCGGAACGCATCGTCATCCTCGGCGCCGGCCTCGTGGCCGCCAGCCTGACCGGCGGACCGCAGGCGTCGATCTGGCTCCAGCTGGCCCTCGGGGCCATCGTCGTCCTGACCACTATCACCGTCATCCAACGCATCCTCCACGTCCGCCGGCAGGCGGACCAGACCACGTCCACGAAGCCGTAAGGCTCGACCACCCAAGCGGCAGAGAGAGGAACAGGAGTCCCACGTGAGCAAGAATGGCAAGAGCGGCGCCGATGGCGCCTCCACCACCGGCACCATCCCCTTGGCGGGCGCCGGCCGGCGCGGTGACGGGAAGATCCGCGTCGCCATCGTCGGCGTCGGCAACTGCGCATCGAGCCTCGTCCAGGGTCGCTACTACTACGAGAATGCCAAGAAGGACGACTTCGTCCCCGGGCTGATGCACGTCGACCTGGGCGGGTACCACGTCCGCGACATCGAGTTCGTGGCCGCCTTCGACGTCGACAAGAACAAGGTCGGCAAGGACCTCTCAGAGGCCATCTACCAGAAGCCCAACAACACCTATGTCTTCCAGCAGGTGCCCCACCTGGGCGTGACCGTGGAGCGCGGCATGACCCACGACGGCCTTGGCAAGTACCTCAGCCAGATCATCGAGAAGGCGCCCGGCCCGACCGTCGACATCGTGGGCATCCTCAAGGAGCGCGAGGTCGACGTGATGGTCAGCTACCTCCCGGTCGGCAGCGAGCAGGCGACCAAGTGGTACGTCGAGCAGGCCCTCCAAGCGGGCGTCGCGTTCGTCAACGCCATCCCGGTCTTCATCGGCCGTGAGCCGTATTGGCAGCGTCGCTTCGCGGAGGCCGGCCTGCCGGTCATCGGCGACGACATCAAGAGCCAGGTCGGAGCGACCATCAGCCACCGCGTGCTGACCCGTCTGTTCATGGATCGCGGCGTCCGCCTCGACCGCACCTACCAGCTCAACTTCGGCGGCAACACTGACTTCCTGAA
>JBEVDC010000118.1:0-6758 GCA_040514195.1 Candidatus Limnocylindrales bacterium
GGCGGCGGGCCTGACCTTGGTCATCGTCGTCCAGGCGGCGATCATCGTGGCCGGCAACGCCAAGCTCATCCCGCTCACGGGGATCACCCTGCCCTGGATCGCCTACGGTGGTTCGTCGATGATCGCCGGCGGCATCGTCCTCGGACTCCTCCTGGCGATCGCGGTCGAGGATCGGCCAGGCGCGCCTGTCGAACGGCTTGGCTGGCGCGAGCGCGTGTCGGACGCATCACGTGCTGCTGCCGGACGTGTCGAGCGGGTGGTCCGGTGATGCGTCGTCGGTGGCGCAGGACATCGGCCGAGCCGCCGCTCGCGGGAGGCACCGGCGGCCCGCCGGCCATGGCGCCCGCGCTGCTGCGGGTCGGTGTCGGGCTCTTCGTCATCTACGCCGCCATCGGGGTCGGGCTCGGATGGTGGGGCGTCGTCGAAGCCGGTCGGCTGACCGCCGACCCGGGCAATCCACTCGTCCAGGCAGCCCGCGAAGCGCCGCGCGGGCAGATCGTCGATGCGCGCGGGGTCGTCCTCGCGGAGAGCGTCAAGGACGGCGACGGCGGCTACACCCGTCGCTACCCTCACCCCGAGGCGGAGCCCCTCCTCGGCTACCTGAGCCCGCAGTTCGGCGCCTCCGGGCTGGAGCGAAGCTACGGGCCCGAGCTGCTGGGCATCGGCGACGCGACAGGTGGTGGCGCCCTCCTGCGCAAGCTTCGGCACGACCCCTATGACGAGCAGGATCTCCTCCTCTCGCTCGACCTCCGCCTCCAGCGCCGGGCGATGCGGTTGCTGCGGGGCGAGCGCGGTGCCATCGTGGCCATCGAGCCCGCGACCGGTCGCATCCTGGCCATGGCCAGCACCCCCACCTACGACCCGAACCGGATCGTCGATCCCGAGAAGGGTGCTGCCTACTTCCAGTCCCTGCTCGACCGGCCCGAGGAGGATTCCGCGCTCCTCGATCGCGCCACCCGTGGCGTTTACACGCCGGGCTCCGTGCTCAAGATGGTGACCGCCGTTGCGGGCCTTGGCAGCGACGCCATCACGCCCGAGACGGTCTATCCGACGCAGCCCGCCGAGGAGAAGACGGGCATGATCGTCGAGGGCTTCAAGATCCGCGATGGGCACCATCCCCAGACGGGCGACGAGGCGCTCGCGCTGCGCGATGCGACGTCGGTCTCGTGCAACATCTACTTCGCCCATACCGGGCTGAACGTCGGCGGCGATGCCTTCCTGGACTGGGGTGCGCGGCTCGGCTTCGGCTCGCCCATCCCCTTCGACGTCCCGACGGCCGCCAGCACGCTCGATGGCGGTGACGGCTTCGTCGACGACGTCGAGCTGGCCAACGCCGCCTACGGGCAGGGCCAGACGCAGGCGACGCCGCTCCAGATGGCGCTCGTGGCGGCGACCATCGCCGAGCGTGGCTCGCTCATGGAGCCGCACGTCGTCGATGGCCTGCGCGACGCCAGCGGGTCGGTTGATCGGATCGAGCCGAGCGTCTGGCGGCAGGTCCTCGATCGCGGCCGGGCGGAGTCGATCGCCAGGGCCATGCGGGCCGCGGTCGAGAGCAGGCTCGGCAGGCCATATGCGGGCAAGGCCAAGATCCCGGGCGTCCCCACGGCCGGCAAGAGCGGCACCGCCGAGCTGGGTGGCGAGGGCGAGCCCGACAGCTGGTTCATCGGCTTCGCGCCGGCCGACGACCCGCAGATCGCCGTCGCCGTCATCGTCGAGGGCGGCGGCACCGGGAGCGAGGCAGCCGTGCCCATCGGCGGCCGGCTGATGGGCGACTGGTTGACATTGCTGGAGTAGCGTCACGGAGGCTGTCGGGCGCCCGACAGGCTGGCCCCGACCGTCTGGCGTACCATTCGGGACCGCGCCAGGGAGAGGGCGCACGGGATCCCGTCGGGAGGTCGGACGTCGATGCCCATCCAGGAAGCCGGCGAGAAGGTCATCGCCAACGTCGAGCACGTCATCGTGGGCAAGCACGAGGAGGTGCGCCTTGCGCTGGTCGCCCTGCTCTGCCAGGGTCACCTGCTCATCGAGGATGTACCCGGTACGGGCAAGACCGTGCTCGCCAAGGCCATCGCCCGTAGCCTTGGTTGCAGCTTCCGACGCATCCAGTTCACACCGGACATGCTGCCCTCGGACGTGACCGGGCTCTCGATCTACAACCAGAAGACCCAGGAGTTCGAATTCCGGCCAGGGCCGATCATGGCCCAGATCGTACTCGCCGACGAGATCAACCGGGCGACCCCGAAGACGCAATCCGCACTCCTCGAGTGCATGGACGAGCGGCAGGCGACGATCGACGGCACCACGCACCCGATGCCGTCCCCGTTCCTCGTCATCGCCACCCAGAATCCGATCGAATACGAGGGTACCTTCGCGCTGCCCGAGGCGCAGCTCGACCGCTTCATGCTCCGCCTTCGGCTCGGGTATCCGGCGCCGCTCGAGGAGATCGTCATCCTCGACGAGCAGAAGCGCGCCCATCCGCTCGATGAGCTGGGCGAGGTCGCCTCGCTCGAGGAGCTCCAGGCGGCGCAGAGCGCCGTGCGTGAGGTCTACGTCGATTCCACGATCAGCGACTACATCGTGCGGCTCGTCAACGCCACCCGGACGCACCCGGACGTGTACCTCGGCGCCTCCCCGCGCGGCTCACTGGCCCTCTATCGCGCCGGCCAGGCCTATGCCGCCTTGCACGGCCGTGACTACGTCATCCCCGACGACGTCAAGGCCGTCGCCGAGCCCGCCCTGGCCCATCGCTTGATCATGCGCACGGCGGCGACCATCCGCGACGTGGAGCAGGGCACGATCGTCCGCGAGCTGCTCGAATCGGTGCCCATCGAGTCGTCGACCTCCAGCCTCGACCGTCCCGGCGTGCGGCCGGCCTAAGGGTCTCGAGGCGCCCACGCCATGCTGCGTCGGCTGCCCATCATCATCGTCAGCGGAGCGCTGCTCATCGCAGCCTTCTCGACCGGTGCGGACATCCTCTTCTTCCTCCTGTACCTCGGCATCCTCGTCATCGGCGGCGCGTATGTGGTCACCCGCTTCGGTCTGGCTGACCTCGAGGCGGGCTACGCCATCGACCGCGTCACCGCAGCCGTCGGCGAGACGCTGCGCGTGACCTATACGGTGCGCAACGCCGGGCGTCTGCCGAAGCTCTGGCTCGAGCTGCACAACCCGACCACGCTGCCGGTGCCACTGCCCGGGCGGGCGCTGGCCCTCGGGCCACGAGCCGAGCGGGCATGGGCTGCTCGCGTGCCCCTCTCAGCACGTGGCCACTTCCGGGTCGATCCGCTGGTCATCCGGACCGGCGACCCATTCGGGCTCTTCGAGGCCTCCGCCAGCGTGGGCACCGGCACCGCGGTGACGGTCTACCCGAGGGTCGAGTCGTTGCCGCGCTGGCGACTCCCGGCCAGCACCCTCGAGGGCTCGAGCTCGACACCCGAGCGGACGATGCAGACGACGCCGTTGGTCACCTCCGTCAGGCCCTATGCGCCCGGCGATGCCTACAACCGGATCCATTGGAAGAGCACCGCCCGCCAGGGAGAGCTGCAGGTCAAGGAGTTCGACCTGGAGCAGACCGCCGACCTGTGGATCGTGCTCGACCTGGATCGCCACGTCCAGGCCGGCACGGGTGAAGAGTCGACAGTGGAATCCGAAGTGCGGGTGGCAGCGGCCCTGGCCGCGCATGCCCTGCTCGAGAACCGTGCGGTGGGCATGACCGTAGCTGCCCAGCGCATCACGACGCTGCCGGCCGACCGGGGTGGCCGCCAGCACCAGAAGATCATGTCGCTGCTGGCGGCCGTGGGTGCTGATGGATCGAGTCCGCTGGTCGAGACGCTCCTGGCCGCGATGCCGCGCATCCGGCGGGGCATGACCGCCGTGGTCATCACCGCCTCCGTCGACCGCGCCTGGGTGCGCCCGCTCGGGACACTGCGCAGCCGGGGCATCGCAGCCGCTGTCTGTCTGCTCGATGGCACCGCCTACGACACGTACGCGCGCCGTGCCGGCGGCCGCGCGGCGGCTGCGGCCCATGTCCTCGACGATCAGGAGCGGGCGGCACGGGCGATGCGCCACGCGCTCGCCGAGCACGACATCGCGTGCTATCCCGTGGTCCCCGCCACCAAGCTCGGTGAGCTGCTCGTGGCACGCGGCCCAGCGGGCGTCGGGGTACGCGTGTGACGACCTACCAGGCCACCCGCCGCCTCGACGAGCCGAACGATCGCGATCTGTCGCCAGCCGAGGGCTGGACGACGGTCGCCCTCCTGGTGGTCATGCTCCTGGCTCTCGGCATCGCAGTGGATAGCGCGCGATGGGTCGGCACGACCGTCGGCGGGGAGAGTCGGACCGGCTTCCTGCCCGTCGTCCTCCTGGCGGGCGCCGTCTGGGGCTTCGTGGGCGCCAAGTCGAGGCTGCCGGCGGCGATCGTCCACCTCGTCGGGGCGGTGCTGGGCACGATCCTCGTCATCTACTTCGTGGCGAGTGTGAACTCGCTGGCCACGGAACTGCCGGCCAAGCTCGCGGATCTGAACGCCTCGCTCGATCGCTTCTGGATCGACCTCGTCGTCCGCCAGGTCCGCTCGCCCGAGAACTCGGCCTTCCTGCTTGTGACGGGCTGCATCGCGTGGGCCACGGGCGCCTACGCGGCCTTCGCCGTCTTCCGCCGCCACCGGCCGATGGACGCGCTCGTCGTGCTCGGCCTGCTCTTGCTGGCGAACCTGGCTCTGACCTACGAGAAGCTCTTCGCCCACCTCGTCATCTTCGCCGCCGCCGCCCTCCTCCTCCTGGTCCGCGCCAACCTCAACGAGCAGCGCACGGGCTGGGCTCGCCGTCGGATCGGCGACGCCGGTCACGTTTCGGGCCTCTTCATGCGGAGCGGCTTGACCTTCGTGACGGTCGCCATCGTCGGCGCGGTCGTCCTGACGACGGTCGCCAGCTCGAACCCCCTGGCTGGCTTCTGGCGGACCTACCAGAGCGATCTGGCCACGTTCGGCCAGCAGCTCAATCGCTGGGTCGGCGGCCTGACCGCGCCCGCTCGCGGGCCCAACAGCCTGTTCAGCGCGACCCAGGCCATCCAGAGCCGCTGGGAGAGCGATCCGGCCATCGCCTACATCGCCAAGCCCAGCGACGGCAAGGCCCGCTACTGGCGGGTAGGCACGTACGACCAATTCGATGGCCTGGCCTGGAACCAGACCGAACGGGTCGGCCAGCGAGTCGAGGCCGGACAGAAGATCCTGGGTGGTTCGCTGCGCGAGGGGATCGAGGATGCCTTCCGCGAGGAGATCAGCGTCGAGTTCACCGCCGTCCAGCCGAGCGGCGACGCGGTCCTCTCGCCCGAGGCGCCGTATTCGATCGCCGATCGGGCGGTGAACGTGACCCTCAAGGGGGAGGGCGGGCCGTTCCTGACGGCCGATTTCGCCGACGGCCTGCGGGAGGGCGAGACGTATACCGTGACGGCGCTCGTGCGCCCGGCCGACGAGCAGATCGGGTTGACCGAGGCCAAGCTCAGGGCGGCCTCGCCCGTCTATCCGTCGTACATCGCGCCATATGGCGAGATCCTGCCCGGCTCGATCGGCCAGGTGACCATCGATGTGGCCAAGGACATCCTTGATGAGCTGCCGCTGGAGGAGCGAGACGCCTACAGCGTGGCCAAGGCGACGCAGGACTACCTGCGCGACACGACCAACAACGGCTTCGTCTACCAGACCAACGTGACCGGCCTGTGCGACTCCGGCCAGCTGGTCGACTGCTTCCTCCGTGAGGATGTGCGGAAGGGCTTCTGCCAGCAGTTCGCCTCGGCCATGGTCATGCTCCTGCGCCAGAACAAGGTCGCCGCACGTCTGGCCATGGGCTACCTGCCCGGCGTGGAACAACCGGATGGCACCTGGGACGTCGACCGCGGCTCTGCCCACGCGTGGGTCGAGGTCTTCTTCCCGGACCATGGGTGGGTCCAGTTCGATCCGACGCCGGGCACGCGACAGCGCGGCGGGGTGGCCACGGAGCTGCCACCGGGCCAGCCGATCGCTGCCGCCAGCCCGGGCGCAGGCGCCAGCCGCGCTCCATCGGACCGCACCTTCGCGATCGATGAACCCGGCCAGGACGAGCTCGGCGGTGGCGCATTGCCCCCGCCGTCGAGCGGCTCAGGAGGCGGCTGGCTGGCGATCGTGCTCGTCGCCGTCCTCATCGTCGGCTTCGGTGTCGGGGGCTACTCCGTCCGCCAGCGACGAAAGCCGACGCAGGCGCCGGAAGTCGTCTACGGCGGCGTGGCCCGCTTGGCCGGCCGCTTCGGCTACGGTCCGCGCCCGACGCAGACCGCCTACGAGTACGCGACCGCGCTCGGTGCCATCATCCCTGCCGCACGCGACGAGCTGGACCTGGTGGCGCGCGTCAAGGTCGAGACGCAATACGCCCGCCGGATCCCTACGCCAGACGTGATGCTCGCCGTGCGACACGCCTATCGACGCATCCGTCTGCGCCTGCTGGCCCTCATCATCCGCCGTCCTCGGGGCAGGATGCGCTGAGCGCAACGCGACTAGAGCGCGCCCTCGCGCGATGTGGGCGGCGCCGCGTCCATTTGGCGGGCTGACGCCTGGAGCGGAGCGAGGTGCTCGTCGAGGTCGTGAGCGCGGACCAGGGCCATGCCGCCGCGAAACTCGATGACGCTGATGCCCGCGGGCACGAAGGGGAAGGTCCAGAAGCGCTCGAGCGGCAGACCGAGCAGCGCCAGCATGGCGATGCGCATGAGACCGTCATGCCCGACGACGATGCCC
>JBEVDC010000196.1:0-8775 GCA_040514195.1 Candidatus Limnocylindrales bacterium
CGCACGCCTCGGGCTGATACGTCGATGGAAGGTCATGGGCCCTGACGATGACTCGGGCGCATGAACCGGCATCCGACCCTTGACCTGGGCCCGCGCAGATGGCGTCGGGGCATCGGAAAGGGAACGCAGAGCCATGGATCGAAACGAAGAGACCGTGGAACGCACGGTCAGCACTCGAGACCCTGATCGGGTAGCCGTCAAGGAGACCGAGGTCGTGACCAAGCAGCCGACCGACGAAGTAGGCGCCGAGGCTATCGGTGCTGGCGCCGGCGCCCTCGCGGGTGCCGGGATCGGCATGGTCGTCGGCGGGCCGGTCGGCGCGGCCGTCGGCGGTGTCACCGGCGCGGTCGTCGGTGCGGTCGCCGGCGAAGCGACCGAGGGCGACGATGAAGCCGGAGCGGGCCTGGGCGCCGGCGGCGGGGCCGTGGCGGGTGCCGCTATCGGCGGACTCGTGGCGGGGCCTCCGGGCGCCGTCGTCGGTGGTGCTGTCGGTGCTGGCGCAGGTGCCGGTGTTGGCGACAAGACCGAGGAGAGCGCTGACGGGGACCGTGTCACGGTCGCGACCGTGGACAGGGATCCGACCTTCGAGCGCGAGCCCTAGCACCCCAACTCCGATCGCGGTCGGCGAGCCGACCGATGGAAGCCCATCGAACACCCGGCGAGGCCACCCGCCCCGCCGGGTGTTCCACGTCGGCTGTCGACCGGGGAGGACTACTCTCCCCCTGCGAACGTGTCGCACGCGTCGGCGTTCCCGGACTGGATGCCTGTCGTGAACCACGTCTGGCGCTGCTCGGACGATCCGTGGGTCCAGCTCTCAGGGCTGACCTGACCCTCGGTCCGGGATTGGATGCGGTCGTCGCCGACCGCGGCCGCGGCATCCAGCGCCTCGGCCACGTCCGCCTGCGTCAAGGGCAGCAGGAAACCGGTCTCGGTCGCGTGGTTGGCCCAGACGCCGGCCAGGCAGTCGGCCATCAGCTCGATGCGGACGGACGCGCCCGCGGCGCCGGAGTCGCGGGCAGTGGCCAGATAGCCCAGCAGATCCTGGACATGATGGCCGTACTCGTGCGCCACGACATAGGCCTCGGCGAAGTCCCCGCCGCGCGCACCGAAACGCTGCTGGAGCGCGTCGAAGAACCCAAGGTCGAGATAGATGCTCGCGTCGTTCGGGCAGTAGAACGGTCCGACGGCCGACGAAGCGAGCCCGCAGGCGGTCGACGTCTGGCCGGTAAAGAGGACCGTGTCGGCGTCCGTGTAACGCTCGCCTGATGCGGTGAAGGCATCCGACCAGTAGGCCTGGATGCTGTTGACGTAGCCCACGATCCGGCAGTCAGCGCGGGTGTTGGCGTCCGTGCCAGTCTGGCACTCCGCCTGGAGGGTCGTCGAGTCGGGGCCGGAGACCGCGCCCGCGCCGCCTCCGTCGACGATGAGCTGCGATGGGTCGCCACCGAGCAGGAGATAGGCGATAACCAGGACGAGGCCCAGGCCACCGCCACCGACGGCGATGCCACGGCCTCCGACGCGACCGCGGCGGTCCTGGAGCTGGTCAGGGTCGAGCCGTGCGTTCGGGTCGAAGGACATGCTGGCACCTCGGTGCGATGAGGAGCATATATCGTCGGCGGAGAGCACCTGCCACGGTCATCATCACCGCTGGGGAATCGTTACACGTCCATCGCAGACGCCGCTGCAGCTCTTCATTCATCATGACGCCGAGCCCGACGCGGAACTCCAGTTGGCCGGGCGAAACCAAGGTCCGGCATCAGGGCGACCGGCACGAGGAGGCAGGGCCCATTGGCAGCGATCGAGGTCGTGACGCTGGGCGAGGCGCTCGTGGCGATGGTGGCCCGCGAGGTGGGGCCGCTCGCTGAGGCGACGACCTTCGAACGACACGTTGCGGGCGCCGAGGCCAACGTGGCCGTCGGTCTGTCGAGACTCGGTCACGCGACCGCCTTCGTCGGACGCGTCGGCGACGACGGCTTCGGGACAGCCGTGCGGCGTCGCCTGCGCGGCGAGGGCGTCGATGTCTCGTGGTTGGTCACCGATCCCGGAGCGCCGACCGCCATGCTCGTGCGCGAGCGTCGCGAGTTCGGCTCGGCACATGTGAGCTACCTGAGGACGGGGTCGGCGGGTTCTCGTCTGCGACCCGATGACGTCGTCGCGGCCTTCGCCTCGCGGGTCCTCCGAGGCGCACGCTGGCTGCATCTGACCGGCGTCACGCCAGCCCTGTCCGAGTCGGCCCGGACGGCGGTGGAGCGTGCCGTGGAATTGGCCGAGAGCGCCGGAATGACGATCAGCCTCGACCTCAACCTCCGGCGCAAGCTCTGGTCCGACGACGAGGCGGCGCCGGTCCTGCGCGACCTCGCGACACGCTCGGCCGTCGTCTTCGCCAGCCCGGACGAGGCGGCGGCCATCACCGGCGCCGATGGTGGCGACACGTCCGCCCTGGCCACATCCCTCCTTGAGCTCGGGCCCACGATCGCCGTCCTCAAGCTCGGGGCTGAGGGCGCCCTTGCCTGGGGCAAGGGCGAGGCGCCGGTGCATCGGGCGGCCGTGCCAGTCGCTCGGGCGATCGATCCGGTCGGCGCGGGCGATGCCTTCTGTGCCGGCTTCATCGCCGCGCGGTTGGAGGGCGGCGACCTGGCATGGGCCATCGAGATCGGGGCGACCTGCGGCGCAGCAGTCGTGTCGGTCGTCGGCGACCAGGCCGGGCTCCCGGACCGCGGGGAGCTCGAGCGACTGCTGACCGGCGCGATGGCCTTGGACGTCATCCGATGACCATGGACGGCATCCGATGACCGCCGCCGACGACAGCCCCTCGGCCGCGAGGCCATCGCGCCGGCGTCCGCTCCTGCTCGCCCTGCTCGTCGCTTTGGTGGGCGTGACCGTGGCCGCGGCCATCGGCCTGCTCCTCCTCGCAGGGAGCCCGCGGACGACGGCGCCGGCGGTCGCTGGACGGATCGTCGTCGTCGACGGCGCCGGGCTGGTCCGGACCATGGACGCAGCCGGCGGTTCTGAACGCGCATATGCCCTGATGGGCGGTCTATCCCAGTTCCCAGCCTGGTCGCCGGACGGCGGGCGGTTGGCGGTGGTCGGCGTCAGCGACCAGGGAGCCGGCCTGTTCG
This sequence comes from Candidatus Limnocylindrales bacterium, assembly GCA_040514195.1. GTDB lineage: Bacteria > Chloroflexota > Limnocylindria > Limnocylindrales > CSP1-4 > CSP1-4. The sequence goes on from JBEVDC010000196.1 coordinate 3,120, forward strand.
TGCTCGAGGACCGGGAACTGGCATCATCGCCGGACGACATCCCGAACCCGATCTACAGCAGCGCCGAGGAGCCGCCCTTCTACCTGTACTGGTCGCCGGATGGCCGTCAGGTCACCTTCCTGACCAGCGAGTCCGACGGACTCGCCTTGCGTGCCGCGCCGGCTGACGGTTCCGCGCCCGGCGGCGTCGTTCGCCGCGGCGCCCCGATGTACTGGGCATGGACGGCCGACGATCGGCTGCTCGTCCACGCCGGCGGCGACGGACCCGACGCGTATGTCGGAGAGCTCGGCCTCGACGGCTCAGAGGCAAGACGGGCGGCCATCGTGCCCGGCAGATTCCAGGCGCCAGCCGTCTCCAGCGACGGGCTGAGGCGTGCCTACGTCATGTCGACGGAGGAGCCGGAGCCGGACATCCGATCGGCCGTCATCCTCGTCGAGGACAGCCGTGACGGGAGCATCCGCCGGGTCGCAGTGTTGGGGCCAACGGCGCTCGGCTGGGGCCCCGGGTCCGAGCGCCTCGCCTTCATCGCGCCGCGGGAGCGCACGGTGCTACCCCTCGGTCCGCTCGACCTTCTCGACTCGATCTCGACCGAACCGCGCACCCTCCTGCAGAGCGATGTCGTCGCCTTCTTCTGGTCACCCGACGGCGCCTCGATCGCGGCGATCGCGCTGCCCTCCGATGAGCCGCGACAGGTGGCCACTCGCGGCACGTCGCCGGCGACCGTCGACGCCCAGCCGGCTGCCGAGGCGAACACGCTCCAGCTCGTGGTCCTGGCTGCAGACGATGGCACGGTCCTCGTGGACCGCGCGGTGCGACTCTCGGACACGTTCATCCGACAGGTCCTGCCGTTCTTCGACCAGTACGCGCTGAGCCACCGGATCTGGTCTCCCCAGGCCGATGCACTGGTCCTGCCGCTCGTCGGGGCGGACGGGCAGGCGCACATCAGCATCGTGTCGTTGGATGGCGGTCAGCCGCGCGCTATCGCCGATGGCGAGATCGCGTTCTGGGGACCCGATCCTCACGACCTTCGCTGATCCTCACCGTGCCCTCAGGGTCGAGCAGGGCCGAAGCGCGCTCGCCCGACTGTGCGACCATGCGGCTCGGAGGCTCCCTATGACGACGACCCGCCAGGTCGTGCCCCCGACCGGCGCTGAGCTCGACATGGCCTGGGCGACCGTAGCCGCGCACCTTGCGCCAACGCCGTTGGTGGTCAGCCAGCTTGCCCCCGACGCGTGGCTCAAGCTGGAAACGTTCCAGCCGACCGGCTCGTTCAAGGTCCGCGGGGCATTGGCGTCCCTGTCGCGATTGCCGGCCGGCCACCACGTCATCGCCGCGAGCGCCGGCAACCACGGCTTGGCGGTCGGCTGGGCCGCGACGTTGCTCGGGCTGAAGGCGACGGTCGTCGTCTCCGAGCACGCCTCGCCGGCCAAGGTCGCCAAGCTCCGCGCACAGCCGATCGAGCTCATCCTGCACGGCGATGCCGATGCCCCGGAGGCCTACGCGCCGACCCTGGTCGGACCCGGATCGACCTACGTCTCGCCGTACAACGACACCATGGTCATCGCCGGTACGAGCACGATCGCCCGCGAGCTGGAGACCCAGACCTCTGGCCCGTTGACGATCGTCGCGCCGGTCGGCGGTGGCGGACTTCTGGCAGGCCTCACTCTCTGGGCTCGACGGCGGGGTGACGTCGAACTGGTCGGCGTCGAGGCCTGCGCGTCCATGGCTGTGTCGAGTGCCGTGGCTGCCGGGCAAGTCGTGCCGATCACCTATGGCGAGACGCTCGCCGACGGGCTGGCCGGCAACATCGAACCAGGCTCCATTACGCCATCGCTCGTGCGCGACGCGCGATTCGTCTGCGTCACCGAGGCCGAGATACGAGCGGCGATGCGCTGGCTGATGGTCCAGCACGGCCTGGTCGCCGAGGGCGCCGGTGCTGCCGGCGTGGCGGCGGTGCTGGCCGGCACGGTGTCGTCGGAGCGGAGACTGGTCGTCCTCGTGTCCGGCCGCAACGTGACGCCGGAGCAGTATGCGACCGCCATCTCCGGGAGGCTTGATGGCTGAGGACACCATGCTCCTGTGGGACGCCCGACTCATCGATGGCCGTGGTTCGCAGCCGCGCGACCACGTCGCGGTGCGCGTCGAGGGCGGCCTCATCGTCGGTGTCGAGGACATCGCCGGACAGCCCGCCCCGGATGGCGCTGTCGACAGCCGGTCGGACGCTCCTGCCCGGGCTTATCGACGCCCACGCCCACGTGACCAGCCACCTCGAGCGCAGCCCCGGGTTCGGACCACCGCCGCCGCTCCACGGCGAGGAACCGCGTCCTGAAGCGCTGCGCTGGTTCATCCTGGCCAACGCCGCCCGGGCGATGCTCCAGGCTGGAGTCACCGCCGTCCGCGACGTCGGCAGCTTCGATGACGAGGCCATCGTCCTGCGCGAGGCGATCCGGCTCGGCTTGACGGACGGACCGCGGATCATGACCTGTGGGCGGATCATCTCCGCCACCGCGCCAGGTGGCCGGATCTTCGGCACCATGTACCACGAGGCGGACGGGCCGTGGGCCATGCGCCAGGCGGTCCGGGAGCAGCTGCGTCGTGGCGCCGACTACGTGAAGGTCATGGCCACCGGCGCCCGATCCGTCGAACGGGAAGACCCGGAGCCCGCCCAGATGACCCACGAGGAGTTGGAGGCGGCGGTGGGCGAGGCGCGCCGGATGGGCCTGCGTGTGGCCGCGCACGCCGAAGGGCTCGACGGGGTCCGTCTGGCGATCGAGAACGGCGTCGACACGATCGAGCATGGCCTCAGCCTCCACCGGGAGCCTGCCCTGCTCGACCGGATGGCGATGCAGGGCATCGTCCTGGTGCCGACCCTGTCGACCTTCCACGATCTGGCCGAGCGATTCGCCGACACGTTCGCGTCGCGGCTCGTCGAGCAGGCGAAGCGCCAGCTCGAGGAGGCGTACCTGACGGTCGCGGCCGCGCGCAGCGCCGGCGTGACGCTTGCCATGGGCTACGACAGCGGCCCGCCCGGGACGAGTGCGCGCGAGCTGGTCCGCCTCGCCGAAGCCGGCCTGCCGCCGCTCGAGGCCATCACGGCCGCGACGTCGGGTTCCGCGCAGGCGCTCGGGCTGGCGGACCGCGGGATCGTCAAGCCCGGCAAGGTCGCAGACCTGCTCGTGGTCGACGGGGACCCGATCGTCGATCCGACCGTCATCGCCGATCGGGACCGGATCACGATGGTCGTCCACAGTGGACGGATCGTCGATGGCGGATCGACGACGATGTCCGCCTGAGGGATCGCCGCCCATGGGTCCGAGGATCTTCGGCATCCCTGACGCCGTTCAACGTCGGATCCGCCACCTGGATGACCGACCTTGCGACACTCCGGCCTGAGCCCATGGAACCACCCGCTGAGGCCCACCGCGGGTAGGCAGCATGGCGGGGCGCTCGGCGAGCCGCCATGCAGGCTCACGCGGACGTCGCTCGCTAGAATCCCGGTCGCAACGACAGGAACTCCGACATCGGCAGAGGAGAGGCATGCGCAAGGTCGCTCTGATCGTCGTCGCGACCGTCTCGACCGTCCTCGTGGCTGCCTGTGGCTCGAGCGCCTCTGCCATCATCGACAAGGACTGGCAGCTGACGGCGATCACCGAGAACGTGCCCGCGTACCAGGGTGTCGTCCCGGCGTCCGAGCAGTCGCGGTTCACCATCACCTTTCACGCTGACGACACCTTTGACGCGATGGCCGACTGCAACCGCGCGGCGGGGACCTACCGGACCACGCAGTCGGGCGGCCTGACGATCGAGGTCGGCCCATCGACACTGGTGGCTTGCCCGGATGGCTCCTACTCGGACCTGTACCTCCACGCGCTCGGCCAGGCGGCGAGCTACGCGGTCGCTGACGACCAGCTGACGATCGCCCTCGAGGACGGCGGCACGTTGACCTTCGCCGAGGGTGGCACGACCGCTCCAGTGTCCGCAGCCCCGACCGCAAAGCCGACGCCTTCGCCCACTCCGAAGGCCACGGCGAAGCCGACGCCATCGCCGACTCCGAGGCCGACTGCGAGCCCGACCCCTGTGCCCAGCGGAGCCCCGACGGCCGCCCCGACTGCCAAGCCGACGGCAGCGCCAACCGCCGCACCCACGGCAGCGCCCGGCGCCGGGCTGACGGGCAAGGCATGGCAGCTGACCGCGATCACCCTGCAGGACCCGGCCTTCCAGGGCGTGATCCCACCGGCCGATCAGTCGAAGTACACGATCACCTTCGCGACGGATGGCACCTTCAGCGCGAAGGCCGACTGCAACCAGGTCCTTGGCAGCTACACCACGACGTCCGCTGGCGGGATGACCATCACGCCGGGTCCCTCGAGCATCGTCGCCTGCGGTGACGATTCCCTCGCCGACCTCTACGTCCTCGGGCTGAGCAACGCCGCCAGCTTCGCCGTCGCCAACGATCAGCTGACGATCACGCTCCAGGACGGCGGGACGCTGGCCTTCAAGTAGCGCTCTCGCACGCAGAAATTCGTTAGGAGGAGCCGATGGACGATCCGGTCCTGGAGATGCGGCTGGTGGTGACGGCGCTGGACTACGACGTGGCTCTCGGCTTCTATCGGGACGTCCTCGGGATGCGCGAGCTGGGCGTCTTCAGCTCACCGGGTGGACGAGTCACGATCCTCGATGCCGGCAAGGCAACGCTCGAGCTGGCCGATCCGCCGCACGCGGCGTACGTCGATGAGGTCGAGGTCGGGCGCCGCGTCGCCGGGCACGTTCGTATCGCGTTCCAAGTGCCCGATGCCGAGGCGGCGACCGATCGCGCTATCGCCGCCGGGGCGACGCTGATCGCGCGGCCCGTCGAGACGCCGTGGCGGTCGTTGAACGCCCGGCTGAACGGCCCCGGCGGACTCCAGCTGACCCTCTTCCAGGAGCTCGATCCTGTTCAGCTATGACCCAGCCATCGTCGAACGGTTTCCGCGCGTAGTCGGTGGCGTGCTCTACGTGGTCGGACTGATGAACGGCCCGTCACCGGCGGGGCTCGTCGAGGCCTTTGCCGCTGAGCAGGCCACGGTCCGTGCCAGGCTCGGCACCACGTCGCTGGCGGACATAGCAAGTCTCGCGGCCTGGCGGCGCGTCTTCCGGGACTTCGGCGTCGACCCGACGACGTACCGCTCCGCCGCCGAGGCGCTGCTGCGACGTCTCACCAAGCAGGGTTCGCTGCCCTCGATCAACACGCTCGTGGACTGTGGCAATCTGGTCAGCATCCGTTACGCGTTGCCGGTCGCGGTCTTCGACCCGCGCGAGATGACCGGCACCACCACGGTGCGGTTCGCGACCGGCGGAGAGTCGTTCACCGATCTGGGCTCCGGAGAGCGAGCCACGCCCGACCCTGGCGAGGTGGTCTTCATCGATGACGCCGGCCTCGTCGCCGCCCGCCGCTGGTGCTGGCGCCAGGCCGCCGAGACGGCATCCGGCCCGGACACCTCCACCGTCCTCGTGACCGTCGAGGGTCACCACGAGGGCGCCAGGCACGATGTCGGTGCCGCGATCTCGGATCTCGAGGCGCTGCTGCGACGTCTCACCAAGCAGGGTTCGCTGCCCTCGATCAACACGCTCGTGGACTGTGGCAATCTGGTCAGCATCCGTTACGCGTTGCCGGTCG
>JBEVDC010000089.1:0-17313 GCA_040514195.1 Candidatus Limnocylindrales bacterium
GCATGCGCTCCTCTACCGCCCGACCAACCCGGGCTTCGTCGGCCCGGCGGACGAGCTGCCACCGCTCGTCGTTCGCAGCCACGGGGGCCCGACCTCGGGCTCGAGTCGGGGCTTCTTCGGCAGCATCCAGTACCTCGTCAGCCGCGGCGTCGCGGTCGTCGACGTCGACTATGGCGGCAGCACCGGCTACGGCCGCGCATACCGTTCACGGCTCGACGGGGAGTGGGGCGTCGTGGACGTGGACGATTGCCTCAACGCGGGCCGCTACCTGGCCTCGATCGGCGAGGTTGACCCGGAGAGGATGGCCTGCGAGGGCGGCAGCGCAAGCGGCTATACGACCCTGGCCATGCTCGCCTTTCGGCCGGGCGCCATGGCCGCCGGCGTCAGTTACTTCGGCATCGGCGACCTGACCGGCTTCGACCTCACGACCCACAAGTTCGAGTCGCGCTACACCGAGCGGCTGGTCGGCCCACTGCCGGAGACCGAGGCGCTCTGGCGCGAGCGTTCGCCCATCCTCCACGTGGAGCGCATCTCGGTCCCGATGCTCATCCTCCAGGGCCTCGACGACAAGGTCGTGCCGCCGAGCCAGGCTGAGCAGATCGTGGCCGGCTTGACGGCCAAGGGCATCCCCCATGCCTACCTCGCGTACGACGGCGAGGGCCACGGCTTTCGCAAGCTGGAGAACATCCGGCGCTCGTACGAGGCGGAGCTCTCTTTCTACGGCCAGGTCTTCGGCTTCACCCCCGCCGACGAGCTGCCGCCACTGGAGCTGGTGCGAGGCTGAGCGTCAGGCTCCCGCCCTCCTTGTGGGCTCGGAGGCCGGCATCCGTGCCTCAGGTGGTCGGTCGGACCTCCTCGGGCGCGGGCCGACCGCGAAAGCCGAAGTAGAGCGCCACGTCGTAGGTGATCTTCAGGCCGGCGCAGGCGATGAGGGGCGCGGAGAGCCCGAGCGGCCATGAGACCAGCGCCGCGGCGAGCAATGGGCCGCCGCTCTGCGCCACGCTGCGCACGACACTGGTCAGGCCGGCCGTGGCCGTGCGCTCGTCTGGGTCGACGATGGCCATCGTGTACGACTGCCGTGTGGGCACGTCCATCGAGGAGACGAAAGCGCGTACCAGGTAGAGCAAGGCCGCCACGCCCGCCCAGGGCACCAGCGTCATGCCGATGAGCAGGAGGCTGGCCGGGATGTGCGTGAAGACCATCGTCCGGATGAGCCCGATCCGTCCCGCCAGCCAGGCCGCCACCGGGTAGGAGACGGCCGTCAGGAGGTTTCCCGCAAAGAAGAGCGCGCCGACCGCCGCGACCGACAACCCGAAGACCTGCGTGAACCAGATGGCCAGGAAGCTCTGCACGACCAGCCCGCCACCGAGGGCGTCGAGGCCGAAGAGGATCGAGAGCCTCACGACCGCGTGGCGCGACCGGTGGACGCCGAAGCGCCGCATGGCCACGGTCGCCGCGTCCTCGGCCCCGGGATGTGTGGCGGGCTCCGCGCCACGATCCAGGGCTCGAGCCACGATGACCATGACCCCGCCCGCAACGGCGTAGGCGACGAAGGCCGGCCAGAATCTGGTCGCGCCCTCGAGACCCATGCTCGTCCCGAGTGCCGTCAGCGGCCCCACCGCAAGAGCGCCCACGGCGGTGGCGATCGAGGCGGTCACCCCGTACGCGGCGAAAGCGGCCGTCCGATGCCGGTCGTCGGTCGTCTGCGGCAGGATGGCCTGGTCGAGGCTCTGGAGGCCGCTCGACTCGTTGCTCGTCACGGCCACCATGCCGGTCAGCGCGATGAGCACCAGGAAGAGCGGGTCGGCGCCGACGAGCGGGATGACGAGGGCCAGGAGCATCAGCGCGCCACCGATGCCCAGGATCCGCCGGCGCCCGATGCGGTCGCCGAAGATAGCGATGACGAGAGTCAACAGCGTGGTCCCGATGAGCGCCGCCGAGAGGACGGCTCCGACCGCGCTTGCGCTCAGGCCCAGCTCGACCAGATAGATGCCGAGGACGACAGAGCCGAGCCCGAACCCGAACGCGCGCACCGTCTTCCCGGCCAGCACCAGGCGCCCGTTCCGATCGAGGGGTGGGATCGCTGGCCAGCGAACAAGCACCCGCCTAGCCTAGCCGTGACCTATGACCAACGAGCCAGGGTCGTGGCGATGTCCGGTGATACCCTTCGGCGCGATGACCAGCATCGTCGACGCCGCTCAATACCTGTTCACCTCCGAATCGGTCACGGAGGGCCACCCAGACAAGCTCTGCGACCAGGTCAGCGACGCGATCCTCGACGCCATCCTGCGGGACGACCCGTTGGCCCGGGTGGCCTGTGAGACGGCCACCACGACCGGCACGGTCTACGTCCTCGGCGAGATCACGACCTCGACCTACGTCGAGTTCCAGAACGTGGTTCGCGAGACGGTCCGCGAGATCGGCTACACCGACGCCCGCTACGGCTTCGACTATCGGACCTGCGGCACCATCGTCAGCGTCCATGAGCAGTCGCCCGACATCAAGCGGGGCGTGGACGAGTCCCTCGAAACCCGCGGCGATGCCGACACGCACGACCAGGGCGCCGGCGACCAGGGCATGATGTTCGGCTTCGCCTGCCGCGAGACGCCGGAGCTGATGCCCATGCCCATCGCGCTGGCGCACCGCATGGCGCAGCGCCTGGCGGAGGTCCGCAAGCTGGGCATGTTCGAGTACCTCCGGCCGGACGGCAAGACGCAGGTCACCGTCGAATACGCGTATGGCCAACCGATGGCCGTGCGCACGGTCGTGCTGGCCTCGCAACACGACGACGACGTCGCCACCGAGCGCCTGCGCGACGACCTCATCGAGGCCGTGGTCCGCGACGTCGTGCCCGCCAACCTGCGGGTCGTCGATCCCGTCGTCCATGTCAACCCCACCGGGCGCTTCGTGATCGGCGGCCCGATGGGCGATTCGGGCCTCACCGGGCGCAAGATCATCGTCGACACGTACGGCGGCATGGCCCGCCACGGCGGTGGCGCGTTCAGCGGCAAGGATCCATCCAAGGTCGACCGGAGCGCCGCCTACGCCGCGCGCTGGGTGGCCAAGAACGTGGTTGCCGCCGGGCTCGCCGACCGCTTCGAGATCGAGCTCTCGTACGCCATCGGCATCGCCCGACCGCTCTCGATCTCGATCGAGACGTTCGGCACCGGCAAGATCCCCGACGACCGCCTGCTCGGGCTCATCGACGCTCACTTCGATCTCCGCCCAAGCGCGATCATCGCGGCGCTCGATCTGCGACGGCCGATCTACCGCCAGACGGCCGCCTACGGGCACTTCGGGCGCCCCGACCTCGACCTGCCCTGGGAGCGCACTGACCACGCGGAGGCCTTGGCTGCTGCGGCCGGCGTCGCCGTCCCGGAGCCCGTCAGCGTCCTCTAGCTCCCCGGACCCGCCTCGAACGCCCGCACGCCCGCCTCCGCGGCCTGCGCGTCCTGTGCCGAGTCTCCGCCGCTGACACCGAGGCCGCCGACGAGAACCCCCGCGTACTCGAGCGGCAGGCCGCCGGCAAAGATGATGGTGCGACCAGCCGCCACGCTGTCGTAGCCATAGAACTCCGCCCCCGGCTGCGCCAACGGCCCGAGATCGCCGGTCGGCATCCGGTTCACGAGCGCGGTCCATGCCTTGTCCTGGGCCAACGTGATGGTCACCAGGTCGGCCCCGTCCATGCGCTCGAAGGCGACCAGCTGACCGCCGGCGTCGACCACCGCGCAGGTCATCGCGACCCCGATGTCGCGAGCCTCTGCCTCGACCGCCGCCATGATCGCTCGCGTGGCGGTGAGGGTCAGGCCGGCCGCCTGCGAAGCGGTCGGTCCGCGCGTCGGATCGACGCCATCGAACGGGAAGCGCGCCATGGCTCGTGTCACCGATTCATCGTGCCCGCCGAACCCGCTCGGCGACGATGAGCAGGGCCAGCGTCGCGGCCATCAGCAGGACAGCCATGGCGATCATGACGGGCAGGGTCGTCGTGAAGCGCAGCTGCCCGAAGAGATAGACCGGAAAGGTCGGCTCGCGGCCGACGAGGAAGAGCGCCAGCGCGAACTCGTCGAATGAGACCGTGAATGCGGTCAGCCCGGCGGCGATCATGGCCGGCGCGATGGCCGGCAGCACGACCAGGCGCAGGGCCGCCGGATAGGTCGCCCCGAGGTCCATGGCTGCCTCCTCGACCTGGGCATCGAAGCCGATGAGGCGTGCCAGCATGATGAGGACCACGAAGGGCAGGCCGATCATGACGTGCGCCACGCCCACCGTGAGCAGCGAGCGGTCGATGTCGAAGGCGCGAAAGAGCACCAGCAAGGCGCCGGCAAGGACGACGAAGGGCACGATCAGCGGCAGTACCGAGAGGCCGAGCAGGAGCCACCGCGCGCGAAACCGGAAGCGCACGAAGAGGATCGCCACGCCCGTCCCGAGCAGGGTGGCGACGATGCTGCTGCCGGCAGCCACGAGCAGACTGTTGCCTGCCGAACGCAGCAAGGCAGGCGTGGAGAGCACCTTGGCGAACCAGTCGAGCGTCAGGCCGCGCAACGGGAAGGCGAGTGTCGTGTTGGCGTTGACCGCGAAGAGCATCAACAGCGCGATGGGCAGGAACAGCAGCGCCAGGAGCAACCAGTAGTACGCCCACAGCCAGCGTGATGTCCGGCCGAAGTGGCTACCGCGGGGCGGGGCTGCGGCCGTCAGGGGCCCCATCGCCGGCGCGTTCCCGGGCCGGACGCTCATGGTTCGACGAAGCGGCGGATGTCGACCGCTCGCAGGGCAAGGATGGCGACCGCCAGCGTGGCTACGAGCATGATCACCGAGAGCATCGACCCGAAGGGCCAGTTGGCGGCCTTGGTGAAGAAGTCCTGGATGATGTTGCCGTACATCGTGCCGCTCGTGCCGCCGACCATGAGCGGTGTCACGTACTCGCCGACGGTCGGGATGAAGACCAGGAAGAAGGCGGCGATGACGCCCGGCAGGCTGAGCGGCAGCGTCACTCGGCGGAACTGCTGTGCGGGGCTGGCATAGAGGTCGGCGGCCGCGTCGAGCACAGCTGGGTCGACGCGTTGGAGGGCGGCGATGATCGGCAGTGCAGCGAAGGGAATCCAGACGTAGACGAGCGTCACGGACACCGCGAAGCGGTTGTAGAGCAGCGCTGAGAGCGGCTCCCCGATCGCGCCCGTCGTGAGCAGGACCGAGTTGATGACGCCCTCCTCGCCGAGCATCAGCTTCCAGGCCATGACGCGCAGGAGGTAGCTCGTCCAGAAGGGCACCAGGAGCAGGATCAGGAGCACCGCAGCCCGTCGGCCGGCGCGCAGGCCGAGGAAGTAGGCCAACGGGTAGGCGAGGATCGTGGTCAGCGCGGCGACGAGCGCCGCGATGCCGGCGGAGGTCAGGAGCAGGCGCAGGTAGATGGGCGTCTCGGCCAGCGAGATGTAATGCTCGAGCGTCGGTGCCCACGGCTCGAGGAGCGGGCCCCGCAGGTCGAGCCGTGTGCTGAGCGCCGCCATCATCACCAAGGGCAGCACCAGGAAGATGGCCAGGAAGCCGACGACCGGCAGCAGCATCGCCCAGAAGGTGCCGCGTCGCCCCCCGACCACCCCGTCCCGCGGTGGGCGCCTGCGCCCGGATCGAGGCTTGTCCAGGGCGGCGCCCGACGCTGCCACCGAGACCTCAACGACCCCGGTGGCTGCGCCTCGTCCGGCTCATTGCGAGGCCTTCACCTCGTTCCACATGGCGGTCCAGGCGTCGCGCTGCTCGGCCGTCAGGTTGGGCGTGAAGTTCGTCTTCTCCAGGATGGTCGGATCGTCGACCGAGAACGCCTCTCGCAGGGTCTCATCGGTGATGCCGTTCATGACGTCCTGGTTGGCGTGGCCGTAGTAGAAGTTGGCGACCAAGTTCTCACCCGTCTTCTGGCCCAGCTTGGCGTCGATGAACTTCATGGCCAGGTCGAGGTTGGGCGTGTCCTTGCGGATGCAGTAGACCCCGACCCACGAGTTGCGCCCCTCCTTGGGATCGGCGTAGGCCACGGGCACGCCTTCGCCGAGGAGGGTCGCGTAGGCGCCCTGCCAGGCGTAGGCCAGCCAGGCGTCGCCGTTCTGGAACATCGAGACGAGGTCCGGCTCGCCGACCCAGTAGGCCTTGTTGAGCTTCGCCTGGTCGGTCCACTCCTGCTTGATGTCTGCCAGCTGCTCGTCGGTGATGTTCGTCTCATCGTAGTCATGGATGTACGAGGAGACGGTCACGGCACTGGGTCCGTCGTCCCACATCGAGATGTGCTCGGCGTACTGGGGATCCATGAGCGCGGCCCAGGAGTCGACCGGCGTGGTCACCTTCTCGGTGTTGTAGAGGATCGAGCTGAAGCCCCAGTCGAACGGCACGCAGTACTGCTTGCCGTCGAACTGCCCGACGGCCTTGAAGTCTTCCGGCACCTTGTCCCAGTTCGTGAGCTTGCTGGTGTCGATCTCCTGGGCGATACCCTCGTCGACGTAGAACTGGATCCAGCCGGTGTAGGGATGGAAGACGTCGGCCTGGTCGCCGGCCTTCATCTTGCCGTAGATGTCGCCGTCCGAGCCGCCGAACTCGAAGCTCGGGACCACGTTCGGGTAGGTGTCCTTGAAGTCCTGCCAGTAGAGCGGATCGTCGTAGCCCGCCCAGTCGAGGACGGTCAGTTCACCTGTCAGGTCGGCGGGCGCCGGCGTCGCGCCGATCCCCCCGCACGCTGCAGCCACGAATGCCACGGTCGCCAGCAGCGCCACGCGCCGCCGACCCGGCCGCGATCCGGATCCGCTCATGGAGGCCTCCTCGCACGCCGACCCGACGGTCGGCATCCTCTCCAGTCTCGCAGCGCTCCGACCATGCGGAGTGCAGTAGGGCTTGAGCCCTCGGCGCATCCTAGGAGTCACGACGAGCGCAGTCAACGATGGTCGCCTGCGTCGGGGGCTCCGGAGGCACGCGCACCCGGGAAGCCACCGACCGGTCCCGGTCATCGGCTGCGACCGTAGAATGACCCGCTCATGTATGCGGTCATCCTGGCCGGCGGCGGCGGCACCCGCCTGTGGCCGGTCAGCACGCCCCAGCGCCCCAAGCCATTCCTGCCGCTGCTCGGAGACCGGACGCTCCTCCAGATGACGGCGGACCGGCTGGCGGGCCTGGTCGCCGACGATGCCATCTACGTGGTCACCGACCGCCGCTACGCCGATCTCGTGCGGGCCCAGTTGCCCGCCGCGACCGTGGTCGCCGAGCCGATGGGTCGGAATACCGCTGCCGCCATCGCCCTGGCCGCGGTGGCCATCGAGCGTCGCGACGAGGAGGTCATGGCGGTCCTACCTGCCGATCACGCGATCGCGAGGGAGGACGTCTTCCGGTCCGTCCTGGCGGCTGCAGACGTCGAGCTTGCCCGCGGTGCGTTCGAACACCCTTCGCCCCTGGTCACGCTCGGGATCGAGGTCTCGCGCCCGGCCACGGAGTATGGCTACCTGATCCCCGATCTCGAGCGTCGGTCGGATCGCGGATTGACCGCGTTCCCGCTGGTCAGCTTCGAGGAGAAGCCGACGCCGACGCGTGCGGCGGAGTTGATGGCGACGCAGGGCGTAGCCTGGAACGCGGGCATGTTCCTGTGGCGGCGCGAGGTCATCACGGCAGCGCTCGGCCGATATGCACCCGACATCCTCGACGAAGTGGAAGAGGCCTGGCGTGCCGCCACGCTGGACGAGGCCTACCAGTCCATCCGCTCGACGTCGATCGACTACGCCGTCATGGAGCCCGCAGCGCGTGCCGGCCAGGTGGTCATGGGTGCCATGGACGTCGGTTGGACCGATCTCGGCAGCTGGAGCGCCCTGCTGGCCGACCTCGGCGCCGGCGATGTCGACGGGCGGATCGTCCAGGCGGGCGAATCGGCCGAGATCGGGCTCTCGGACCTGGGCGTCGTGCGACGGGACGGCCGGCTCGCCATCCTGGCTGGGCCGGGTACGATTGCCGATGAGCCGGGTCCCAGCGCCCTGCTCGAGGGAGCGGCCCCCCGACGCGCCGTCATCGACGCCCTCGTGGCCAGGGTCACCGCAGCGGAGCGCTGAACGAATGCCCATCATCGCCGAGGTCCCGACGCCCACGAAGATCATCTTCGGCACCGATGGCTGGCGGGCCAAGGTCGCCGACGACTTCACCTTCGAAGCGGTACGCCGCTGTGCAGACGGAGTAGCACGGTACGTGGACAGCGTCGGCGCCGGTGCTCGCGGCGTCGTGATCGCCTACGACCGGCGCTTCGCCAGCGAGCACTTCGCCGCGGCCGCGGCCGAGGTCCTCCTGGCCCACGACATCCCGGTCGCCTACGCGGCCCACGCCGTACCGACCCAGATGAGCTCGTACGAGGTCGTCGAGCGCGGCGCCGCCGCCGGCATCGTCATCACCGCCAGCCACAACCCCTGGACCGACAATGGCTTCAAGGTCAAGTCACCATCCGGGTCTGCGGCCGGACCCGAGATCCTGGCCGTGCTCGAGGCGGCCATCGCGGCCAATGGCGGGACCGCCATCCCCCGGCGCCCGTTCGCGGAGGCGGAGGAGGCGGGGCTCGTCGAGCGCTTCGATCCGTATGCGGGCTACGAGCGCTTCCTGCGCCGCTCGCTCGATCTCGATGCTCTCAAGGCAGCGGACCTGTCGATCTTCGTCGAGCCGATGTACGGCGCCGGTGCGGGTTGGATACCGCGCCTCCTGTCCGGTGGCCGCATCCGCGTGACCGAGATCCACCAGGAACGCAACCCGTTCTTCGGCGGCATCAACCCGGAGCCCATCCGGCCCCACATCGATGAGGCGCTCCGTCTCATCGCGGCCGGCAGCTACGACCTCGGCCTGCTCCTCGACGGCGACGCCGACCGAGCCGGCGCCGTGGATGAGCGTGGCGTCTTCATCCATCAGCTGCAGGTCTATGGCCTGCTGATGTACTACCTCGTCGAGCACCGCGGCCTGAAGCAGCCGGTGGTCAAGAGCATCAATGAGACCTCGATGGCCGAGCGCCTCGGCGCCCACTACGGGGTCGCCGTGCACGAGACGCCGGTCGGCTTCAAGTACGTGGGCCCCAAGATGATCGAGACCGGCGCCATGTTCGGCGGCGAGGAGTCGGGCGGTTACGGCTTCGGCATGCATCTGCCCGAGCGCGACGGGATCTACTCCAACCTCCTCCTGCTCGACCTCTTCATCCGGGAGAAGGCTGCCGGTCGATGGCCGGTCTCGGAGGCCATCGCTCATTTCCACGAGCGGGCCGGCCCGAGCTACTACGACCGTATCGACATCCAGGTCGCCCGCGACGCGTACCCGGCCATGAAGGAGCGACTCTTCGTGGCGCTCCAGCAACAGGCCCCGGCAGAGCTGGCTGGCCAACCGGTGACCGAGTCGGTGGCCCTCTCGACGAACGACGGCTTCAAGTTCTTCATCGGCGACGGCTCCTGGCTCCTCGTTCGCTTCAGCGGCACGGAGCCGCTCGTCCGCGTCTACACCGAGGCGATCTCCGAGGAGGTGGGCAGGGCCTGCCTGGCGGCGGGCGAGGCGCTCGTCAGGAACGCATGAGCAGCGGCATCCTGGACGAGCCAGCAGCGCTCAGCCGGCTCGACCGGAGCGACATGCTGGGAGCTGTGGCTGCGCTGCCGGCTGGCCTGGACGATGGCTGGGCACGCACGCGCGCCGTGACGCTGCCGGCCGCACACCGGGCCGCGACGAGCATCGCGGTCCTGGGCATGGGCGGCTCGGCCATCGCTGGCGACGTCGTCGCGGGCGTCTTCTCGAACCGGCTGAGGCAGCCCTTGAGCGTCGTTCGCGACTATGAGCTGCCCGCCTTCGTAGGCCCCGAAACCCTCGTCATCGCCTCGTCATTCAGTGGCTCCACGGAGGAGACCATCGCTTCGCTGGCTACGGCGCTCGAGCGCCACTGCCCGGTCGTCGTGGTGACCACCGGTGGCCCACTGCTCGACGTGGCTCGTCGCGCGGAGTTGCCACACCTGGCCTTCGAGGCCGGCGGTCAGCCGCGTGCGGCGCTGGGACGCTCGACGGGCATGCTGGCCGGGCTCCTCGAGCGGGCAGGCATGCTGGCACTCGACGGCGACGAGATCGCCGACGCTGTCGCAACGGCAGAGGCGACATCGGCCGCATCGGGCCCGGGGGTCGACCTCGAGCGCAACGAGGCCAAGCGGCTGGCCTGGGAGATGATCGATCGCCTGCCGACGATCGAGGCAGCGGGATGGCTTGCGCCGGTGGCGCGCCGGTGGAAGACACAGCTTAACGAGAACGGCAAGACCGCCGCCGCGTGGGAGGAGCTACCCGAGGCGACGCACAACGCTGTCGTCGGCTACGCCGAGCCGGAGACGCTCAGCGACCGGCAGATCGTCGTCTTCCTGGCCGGTCCGGACGACCACCCGCGCAACCGGCGACGGGCCGAGCTCTCGGTCGACCTGCTCAAGGTGGCCGGTATCGATCACCGGGTCGTGACCCTGGCCGGTCGCGGCCGGCTCGCGCAGGCCATGGCCGGCATCGTCCTCGGCGACTACGTCAGCGTCTACCTCGGCCTGTTGTATGGACACGACCCGACACCGGTCGAGGCCATCGGCCTGCTCAAGGCCCGTCTCGCGGCCGCAGACGGCGACGGCTGAGGCGGCTCTTTCCGCGCCTGCCGGGCCGTGCCACCAGCGGCGGCACGCCGCCTGGCCGGCGGGTGTACGCTAGCCGCTGGGTCCGCCGCTCCCGGTCGCTCGGGTGGCGATCGGTTCGGCGCCGAACGTAGGCGCTCGGACGTCGCACGCTCGTCCGCGCCAAAGGAGGACCGGGTCGATGCACTCCAGCCTCATCGGTAAGATCGAGAAGGCCAACCGCTACGCTCGCGAGACGGATCGATTCACTTTCGACCAGCTCTCGCTCGAGTTCCGCGGCGACAACGACACCCACCGGCTCTCTCTTTCCGCTGATGGCTGGCAATGTAACTGTCACTACTTCGAATCCTGGCAGACCTGCGTCCACATCCTGACGATCCAGAAGCTCTTCGGGAACATGCTTCCCGAGTCTGCCCAGGTCTCGCTCCTCGGGCAGGCCGAGCTGGTGGCCGTCGGCGAGCCGGAGGCCCTCTCGGTCTGACGCCTTCCGCGCGGTGCCGATCGTCCCGGTCACTGACCGGGGAGCAATGTGATGCGCGCACCGACCTCGAGGACAAGGTCTGCCAGCCGCGTCAGACGGTCGTCGCTGACCCGATAGAGCCGCAACCGGGCGTCCGGCTCCGCCTCCGGGTCCGCGCCCGTCTCGATCGCCAGCACCACCGCCAGCCAGCCACCGTCGGGTGACAGCTGGGCGTTGACGATGCGCTCCGGTCCGCGACCAGCGACCCTGCCGATCTCCGTGCCGAGCACGCCATCGTTCGAGACGGTCGCCCTGTGCACGACGGCCGCGCCGAGCTCGCTCGCCGGGTCGGTCATGGCGACCAGCCCGCCGCCGCCCGAAAGGTGACGGCCACGGATCCCGACGACTCGGGTGGACGAGCCGTCAGCCCCGTCGGCGACCAGGCCGCCACCGTCGACGGCCACGAGGGTCCGGCCATCCGCCAGTGGAGCGCACTCCCCGAGCGTGAATTCGACGTCGCTGAATGGCCGGGTCCTGTCATCGGTCAGCTCGACGAGGGTGAGTGACTCGGCGTCCGCGAACACCGGACGCCCATGGCCCCCGAAACAGGCGGGCAGGAGCGTCTGGCCGTGCGGCATGGGCGCCGATTCCGTCGGCGTCAAGGTCGATCCGCTGACCTTCAGGACGAGCACCCGATCTCCGGTCGTGGCCAGGATCAGGCCGTCCGGTGAGGCCGGCCCGAGCTCGGCCGCCGCAAACGGGACCGCGAGCGGCGACCGGCGCTCCGGGAAGCCGGGCTCAGTCACTGACCATGTCACGCCCGACGGCGATGGGGACCTGACGACGATCCGGGGGAGCCCGCCGATGGTGAGGGACTGGGGCGCCGCGGTCGACCTGCCGGGCGCGGCGGTAGCCGGGCTCGGTGAGGCTGCCGATGGCAGCGGCGATCTGCCCGATGTCGGGCCGCGCGGCGGGCCGCCGCACGCGCCGATCAGGACCACGGCGAGGGCCAGCGGCAGCCTTCGGCGGGCGACGGACATCAGGCGGTTTCCACGCCGGCGAGGAGGGCGCCGCTGCCGGCGTCGACGAAGATGGCGATGCGGTGTCGGGAGGATCCGGTCATCGGGATGGCCAGATCGACGCGATAGGCGAGATGAAGCAGGAGATCCGTGTCCTGGGCGCCGCCGCGGGTCAGGAAGTCGTTGGGTCGGACCCAGGTGAGCTCCGTGTCGACCACGACGGACAGGTCCTTCGTCGGCACTCCGTGTCGGTCCGCCCAGGCGCGAGCGGCTGCGGCCGCAGCCGCAGGCGCGATGCGCTCCAGCGGCGGCGCACTGGACGCCGTCTCGGATCGCGTCATCGCGGCCAGCTGTCCGCCGCGATGGACCCACACGGTCAGCCCGTCGCCTGTCACCGCCAGACCGTCGATCCTGCGCACCCAGTCCACCCGCCAGGCGTCCATGGCGTCGTCCCATCGGACACTCGGATGCCCGGCGGGCGCCACGAGACCGGCGAGTCGGGCGTGGCGTCGGGCATGCGCGGCAGCCCCAGAGCGGTCGACCCGCGGGTCGTCGGCATCAGTGGTCCAGTCGAGGCGGACGACGCTCCGGAGTGCGCCCGTCGCGCCGTCGGTGCGGATGACGGCGACGATGCGGCCGCGGTGATCGGCAACGTCGGTTTCGTCCACGATCCCCAGGTCGAGCGCGTGGAACGTGCGACGCGGCGAGCCGGCACGTCCGGGGATGCGCAGGCCACGCGCGATCTCTCCGACGCGCGCACGCGTCGCCGCGCGGTCCGCGGCGGAGACGGTCATCGGCTCGACCAGCGGCGCGCCGGGTCTCCGGCCCGGCGGCGTATCCGCCCGCGCAGCGAGACCGATGGCCAGGCCGATCAGGACGCAGGCGACGATGATGGCGGGGCGGAGGAGGCGGGGATGACGCTGACCGGTCGCTCGATCGGTGATCGCATGCATGCCAGGCTCCTCAGAGGCACAGTTCGCAGGGCATGACCGGCGACGGGCGACCGGAGTAGGTGTACGTCCCGAACCAGGTCGGGTCGGTGGCGAAGCGGATCGTGTTGGCGGCGAGAGCCAGCTTGAAGGCGTCGCCGAGGTTCTTGCCATGGGTCGCGTAGTCGAAGAAGGCACGCTCGAAGCGCAGCTGATCTGCGGTCCACGCCAGGCCCTTGTAGCCCAGGAAGAACTCCGGACCACGGTAGCCGCCGCCGGTCGGATCGCTCCGCTTCCGCTCGATGCCGTAGACCTCGGACATGGAGGCGTAGCCGTTCCTGCCCGGCTCGCCGAGGTGACAGGTGGACATGACCACGAGGTTGGCGCCGCCAGCGCGACCCTTCTTGATCTCGCTGGCGTAGACGATGGCTTGGCTGCAATCGCCGCCGTCGTCACGGAAGCCCTGGATGTCATTGCTGCCGTAGAAGTCGCCATGGCTGTGGACGTAGACCCCGACGTCGTTCGGGTTGCGGGCCAGGACCTTGGCCTTGGTGAAGGTGTCGGCCGCGTAGACCGCCGTGGTGTAGCCGAAGTAGCGGTAGGCGTCGCGGGCGATGACCTTGAGGTCCGCCGAGATCGTGTCGTTCGTCCCGTCGCAGACGTCGAAGGCCGTGATGTTGGAGTAGTCGCTCGCCTGGTAGTCGGCCTGTGCGGGTGCGGACCCGAGTACGAGCACCGCGATGGATGCGGCGATGGGTGGTCCGAGTCGATGC
This sequence comes from Candidatus Limnocylindrales bacterium, assembly GCA_040514195.1. Lineage (GTDB taxonomy): Bacteria > Chloroflexota > Limnocylindria > Limnocylindrales > CSP1-4 > CSP1-4. The sequence goes on from JBEVDC010000089.1 coordinate 13,810, forward strand.
CACCAGCGTGCCTCGACCATGGTCGGTGAACCTCCTCCGGCGGCTCGGTCCGGCGGGAGGAGGGCGGTCGTCGTCAGTCTCGCCGAGGTCCCTTATCTCCGGCTTACCCGCGCTCGTTGCATCGCGGCGCGGCCCATCGCGGTCCGGCCGCTGGTACCGCAGGGCACGGCTCGTCGAGCTGCAGACCCTCCGATGTACACTTCGGGCGACAACTCAAGATCAGGATCACGGGATCCCGCGAAGCCGGTGGAATTCCGGCACAGTCCCGCTACGGTGACCAGCGCGTCGACACGTCGTCGAAGGCTGGAAGTCCGGTCGCCGGGCCCGTGGTCGTGCTCGAGCCTTCGAGAGAAAGGGCAGGCACCCGACCATGCGATCATCCCGACCAAGGACCCCTTCCCCGATAGCGAGGAAGGGGCTCTCGATTCCCCGGAACCTCCTCGGCGCTGCCGCTGCGGCGATCCTCCTGGTGGCGTGCGGCACGGGTGGCTCGCCGAGCCAGAGCCCGCAGGCCCAGCCGACCGCCGTCGGCTCGCCGACCCCTGCGGCCGCCGAGTTCCCGGTCACACTCGTGGACGACGAGGGCACCTCGGTGACCATCAAGACCGAGCCGCTGCGCATCGCCAGCCTGTCGCCGGCCAACACGGAGACCGTCTTCGCCCTCGGTGCAGGTGACCGATTGGTGGGCGGAACCGAGTTCGACGACTTCCCATCGGAGGCGGCAGCGCTACCCGACCTGGCGACCTACAACGGCGTGCTCATGGAGCAGCTCGTGGCGGCCGACCCGGACCTCGTCCTGGCGGCCGGCAACGACTTCAACCCACCTGCCGACATCGCCCGCATCCGTGAGCTCGGCATCCCCGTCATCGTCCTCTACCCGGAGGACGTGCCGGGTGTGCTCCACGACATCGAGCTCATCGGCGCGGCTGTCGGCCGAGGCGACGAGGCCGAGACGATGACGAGCGACATGCAGGCGCGCATCGACGCCATCTCGACCGCGACGGCTGCCGTCGAACAGCCGCGCACGTTCTACGAGATGGGCGCCGAGCCTGAGCTCTACGGCCCCGCCGATCAGTCGTTCGTGACCGACATGATCACGCTGGCCGGGGGCGAGCCGATCACGACCGGCTCCACGACCGCCTTCAGCCTCTCGCTGGAGCGTCTCGTGGACGAGGACCCCGAAGTCATCATCCTCGGGGATGCCAACTACGGAACCACGGCGGAGGAGGTCGCGGCCCGACCTGGCTGGGACGTCATGACCGCGGTCAAGTCGGGCGCCATCCGGCCGGTGGATGACATCATCGTGACGCGACCCGGGCCACGGCTGGCCGACGGATTGGCCGCCCTGGCGCACGCCGTCCACCCCGGCCTCGCCTTGCCCAGCACGGCACCCTGAGCAGGTCAGGAGCGGACCGATGATGCCGCGGATCGGTCGATGAGTGCCGGCGCCGCCACGGAGGCTCGCTCGGCTGTCCGGGTCGGCCGCCTCGGAGTCTTGCGTCATCGACCTGTGGCCATCGGGCTCGGGGCGCTGGCGGCTCTCGGGGTAGCCATCGTGGCCGGGGTCGCCTTCGGCAATATCGCGGTGCCGATCGGCGATACGATCGGCATCCTCGCGTCTCGTCTCGGCTGGCCGGTAGCGACCAGCTGGCCGGCCTCGACCGAGACCATCGTCGTCGACCTTCGCCTGCCGCGCGTGCTGACAGCGGCCGTCGTGGGGGCGGGGTTAGCCGTGGCCGGGACGACCTTCCAGGGCCTGTTGCGGAACCCGTTGGCCGATCCGTACGTGCTGGGGACGGCGTCAGGTGCGGCCCTCGGGGCGGCCATCGCCGTGCTCATCCCGGTCAGCGTGGCCTGGCTGGGCTTCGGGCTGGTTCACGCGCTGGCCTTCAGCGGGGCGCTCATCGCCGTGGCCGTCGTCTGGCGCCTGGCTCGAACCACGAGCCTGAGCTCGCTGACGGCGCTGCTCCTGACCGGTTACGCGGTGGGGTCGTTGCTCGCGGCCGGGCTCTCGGTGGCCATGTATGCGTCTGGCGCCCAGCTGCGTCAGATCATCTTCTACCTGCTGGGCGGCTTTTCCGGCGCATCGTGGCCGCAGCTCGCCGCCGCGGCGCCGCTGGTCGTCGTCGGCTCGGTCCTCATCCTGATCCGCGCCCGGAGCCTCAACGCCTTGTTGCTCGGCGAGGAAACGGCCGCCAACCTGGGTATGAACGTGCGCCGGGAGCGCGCCATCCTGCTCAGCCTGGCCGCTTTGGTGACCGCGGCCGCGGTCGCCGTCAGCGGCCTGATCGGCTTCGTGGGGCTCATCGTGCCCCACATCGTGCGGCTCATGGTCGGACCCAACGCCCGCCTCGTGCTGCCGCTCTCCGCGCTCGTCGGTGCGGCCTTCCTGACCTTCGCCGACCTCATCGCCCGGATTCCTGGCGAGCTGCCGGTCGGCGTCGTGACGGCCATCGTAGGGGCGCCATTCTTCATCATCATCCTGCGCCGGGCCCGCGCCGGGTACGAGGTCTGACGGTGGTCGCCCCGATCCTGCCCACCCTGGAACCGAGGCTCCCCAACGCTGAAGCCCGCGCCGCGCCGGACGTGGGGCATCTTCGTCAGGACGGCTTCGCACTGCGAGGGGTCGGGCTGGCGTACGAGCAGCGGACGATCCTCGATGGGCTCGACCTCGAGATCGCGACCGGCGAACGGGTGGCGATCCTGGGTCCGAACGGAGCCGGCAAGTCGAGCCTGCTGCGGATCCTGACCGGGCATGCACCCGACCGACGGGGCAGCGTGCGCCTCGATGGCTTGCCCCTCGAGGGCTATAGCCGCGAGATGCTGGCCCGAGTCGTGGCTGTCGTGCCCGGTGAGGTCAGCCTGCCCTTCGCCGCCAGCGTCGAAGACGTCGTCGCGCTGGGACGCATCCCGCACGAGGACCCCTTCCGCGGCTTGCGTGATGCGGACCGCAGCGCCGTCACGGCAGCCATCGAGCGGGTCGGGATCGGCGAGCTGGTCGGCCGCGACGCCCGACGGCTGTCACTGGGCGAGCGGCAGCTCGTCGTCCTGGCCATGGCACTCGCGCAGGCCCCTCGCGTGCTCGTGCTTGACGAGCCGACCGTGCACCTCGATCTCCGCCACCAGGTCGATGTCATGGAGCTGCTCGTCGAGATCAACGACCGCGACGGCGTGGGTGTCATCGCCGTCCTGCACGACCTGTCCCTCGCCGCCCACTTCTTCCCGCGTCTGGTGCTCCTCGACCGCGGTCGGATCGTGGCAGACGGTGCGCCGGGCGAGGTGCTCTCGCCAGAGCGCATCCGCGCCGTCTACGGGGTCGATCCGGCGCTCGTGCGCCGCTAGACGGCGACTCGGGCATCATCGGCCCGATGCGCATCGACGACTTCGCCCTGGAGCGCTACTTCGCCCGTTGGGAGTTCGCGGTCGAGCATCTCCTCTGCGCTTCGGACGTCCAGGGCTACCCGATGGCCGAGCTGCTGGCCCTGGCCGACGACGAGACGCGGG
>JBEVDC010000103.1:0-8340 GCA_040514195.1 Candidatus Limnocylindrales bacterium
GCACCATCACCCTCATCGGGGCGACCACGGAGAATCCATACTTCGAGGTCAACTCGGCGCTCCTCAGCCGGACGCGCGTCTTCCGCCTCGAGCCGCTCGAGGACGCCGACGTCCAGGTCGTGGTCGAGCGAGCGATGCTCGACGCGCGCGGCTACGACGGCCGGGTCAGCCTGGCGCCTGACGCCCTGGAGCACCTCGTGGGCATCAGCGGTGGCGACGCGAGGGCCGCGCTCAACATCCTGGAGGCGGCCGTCGGGATGGCCGAGGTGGATGGCCATGACTCGCCCTCGCTGGAGGCCATCGAGACCGCCGCCCAGCAGCGTGTGCTGGCCTACGATCGCGCCGGCGACGGCCACTACGACACGGTCAGCGCCTTGATCAAGAGCATCCGCGGCAACGACCCGGACGCCGCCCTCTACTGGCTGGCGACGATGGTGGCCGCAGGTGAGGACCCGCGCTTCATCGCTCGGCGCCTGCTCATCGCCGCCTCGGAGGACGTCGGCAACGCGGACCCGCGAGGACTGGAGATCGCCGTCGCCGCGGCGCAGGCGCTCGACTGGGTCGGCCTGCCTGAGGCGCAGTACGCGCTCGCTCAGGCGACGGTATGGCTTAGCGTGGCCCCGAAGTCTGATGCGATCGGGCGGGCCTACGGCGCGGCGATGGCCGACGTCCTGAAGCACGGATCGCTGCCGGTCCCGGGGCACCTGAAGACGGCGGGCCACCCGGCCCTGAAGCGCCACGGCATCGGAGTCGGCTACCGCGACCCGCACACCTTCGAAGGCGACGACGTCGATCAGCAGTATCTGCCCGACCGCTTGGCCGGGCGGCGCTACTACGTGCCCTCGGATCAGGGCCTGGAGCCGCGCATCGCCGCCAGCATGGCCGCACGTGAGGAAGCGCGCCGCGGCCAGGCGCGCCGCAAGGCGGAGCGACCAGACGTGCCTACGGCCTCGATGAGCGACGGGATGAAGGCCAGCATGGAGGGCCGGAAGCGACGGGCCGAGACGCAGAAGCGCGACGCCCAGAAGTAGCGGTACGGGTGCCATGATCGCCGACGACCTCGAGGCAGCCTGAGAGGCCGTGCAACGACGCGACGCCCTGCCTACGGGACAGGGACCGAGGCGTGCCGGGCCAACGGTGTCGAACGACCCTGACGTCAAGACGGCCTGGGCTGTCGTCCACGAGATGTAGGGTACGGTCGAGCATGGCGCGCATCGAATTCGACATCGACACGGACGCTCCACCGGAAGCCGTCCGCGCAGCTGCCTGCGGGAGCTCGGCGCGGGGTCGCGTGCCGCCGTAATGACCGCGGCGCGGGGTTTACCCTGAGGCGGTGATCCCTGAGGCCCCATTCGCGTTCTCGATCGCCGCGATCAGCGCGAGCTTGGCCGCCCTGGCTGGCCTCGTCGCCGGCCTGCGACGAGATCAAGGCTTGAGGGCGCTCGACCTTTACCGGCTCCGGGAGATCGTCGAGTTCGCCTTCGTCAACGTCCTGATGGCGCTGGCCATCATCCCGCTGGCGACCATGGTCGGGCTCGATGCGGCGATCCGCGTAGCCGGAGCCGTGACGTTCGTTTACCTGATCGGGACCGGGCTCTTTCTCGAGCGCCGCCGCCGGCACACGGGGATCGCTGCATACCGATCGTGGGCGGTCCTGGTCCTCTCGATCGTCATCCCCGCCCTTGGCTTCGCGGCGATCGCGGCCGCAACGGGAGCCGTCTGGGCCCTTGAGCTCATGTTGCTGCTCATGTTGGCTCGCCCGATGGCTGCCTTCTTGCTCGTGTTGTCCACCTTCGGTAGCCCGACGCATGACTGATCGCGGCGCACCACTCGCGCGGAACCGATCAGGGCCGTCAGTCTCAAGTAGTCATGGGCAAGTTGCGTGGGCTCGGTGTTAGTGCCCTCTTGCTGATGCTCGCCGGGTGTTCGTTGGCAGCCCGCGATCCTCAGCCGTCGTTGACGACATGCACCGAATGGTTGTCCCTGCCGGACCGCTCACAGACCGACCTCGCGGCAGCGATCGTCGAGTCCAACGACCTCCTGGAGTCGGTCCGCCTAAGCCAGCACCGAGAGCCGGGTACGTCCAGGGCTTCGTTGATCCAAGACGTCGTCGGGAGCGTCACGAAGAACTGCGAGGTCATGGCCGAGCCCGACCTGCTGATCGTGGATCTCATCATGCTGCTCTACGGCGGGGATCGCGTCTACGAGACGTTGCGACCCGACGCCCCGACTCCCGAAACCGAGGCGTTGCAAGGGGATCGATAGGCTCGCAGGCCAAGGCCCCTCGATCGTGTCGACACAGAGCCGGTATGGTCATCCTGCCTGGAACGGCCTCGGACATCCGGTGCCTCCTGACGTCGAACAGGAGCACTTGGTGACCGAGGCCGCTTCAGGCGCTTCGCTGCCTACCTATCGTTGACAACCCGCACCACGGCTCGCCAGCCCGCAAGGTCCGCCGCAAGGCCCCGTTCGTTTGATTGCCAGGAGAGTCTCTGCGGCGTCACCCGGTTCCCCAGGTGAGACAGCTCGCCGCAGGGGCCTCGTTGAGGGGGCGAGGGATGGCTGACAACGCGCCACACCGCCGGCGGGCAAGCGACCGAGCGCGGGAGCGGGCGAACCGGGCGATGGCTCTGGGCGACCGTGCCGCCTACCTGACAGCCATGGGGCAGATGGAGGAGGCGATCCGACGACGAGCCATGTGGCGACCCGCTCGTCCGACATGGCCTCTGCTTCACTAGGTTGGAGATGGCCGGCTGCCTGCGCGACCTGGGCGCGTGCCTGGTGCCGCGATAGGCGGATCCCGATGAACTCGACGCCCTTGGAAGTCCTCCGCCGCTGCTCGCCGATCGGCACGCTGCCAGCGGGGTGGAAGCGGCCGCCACCGGACGCGTCGGAGCCCGCCTCCGACCGACCTGGCTCTGCTACGCCTCGTCTACTGGCCGAAGAGCCCGAGGGCCTCGATGGTGATCCAGAGACCGAAGAGGATGCCGAAGAGGAGCACCGCGACGAGCGCGATGCGTCGCAGATCCTGGGCGACGTAGACGTACTCTTCGGCTGCTCTCGTTGCGAGCAACGTATCGGGGCGAGCGCGCGGTCCGCGCGGCTGGCTGGCAGCGGCGCGCTCGATCTCGTTCGCGGCCGCGGCCGGGCGCCCCTCGACGATGTCCTCGGCGGCGATCTCGGCTGCCTCGAGCTGACTGACGGGCCGCGTCGGCCGGTTGGCTGCGCGACCACGCTGGCTGGCTCGGTTGGCCGCGCGGCGCCCGCCGCGAGTTCGCTTGCTCACGGCGCGCAGGATAGCGCATCGCTCGCCCGGGACCCACCGCGCGTGCGAGAATGCCGCTTCCACCGCCCAGGAGACCGACCAGGTGCCCGACCTTACGACCCTGCTGGCCGCTCTCGTTGTCGCTCTGGCCGTTGCGGTGGCGGTCCTGTGGCGGCGCGTCAGCTCGCTCGGCGCGCGACTCTCGGGCCTGACCCGAGGGGAGGGGGGTCATTCGCTGGAGGCGGTCCTCGAAGGGCACGTCCGCCGTGTCGGGGAGGTCGATGCCAAGGTCCGGACCATCGACACGCGAACGACAGCCCTCGAAGCGCAGGGCCGCAAGGCGATCCAGCGCGTCGGCCTCGTCCGATTCAACCCGTTCGAGGACACGGGCTCGAACCAGAGCTTTGCCATGGCCCTCCTCGATGAGGACGGCGACGGCGTCGTCGTCTCGAGCCTCCACACGCGACAGGCGACCCGCATCTACGTTCGGCCGGTCAACCGCGGGATGGCCGAACGGGCGCTCTCGGATGAGGAGCAGGAGGCGTTGGCGCAGGCCATGTCCGCCCGTGGAGGCTTGCGACCCAGCTGACGGCGTGCCAGCCTAGTTGGCACGTGGCGGCGCGAAGATCGCCGCATGACCAGCCCCCGGATCATCCCGCCGCCGGCAAGGTCGAGCTCGCCAGCCCTCGCTGCCCCGATCGACATCGACGTCGTGGCCGATCTCTTGTGCGGGCTCGACCGCCAGCAGCGTCAAGCCGTCACGCACGGCGAGGGGCCCCTCATGGTCGTCGCCGGGCCGGGCGCGGGGAAAACGCATGTCGTCACCCGGCGCATCGCCTGGCTCATCGCCACCAAGCGGGCGCGGCCCGAGCAGATCCTGGCCCTGACGTTCACGGAGCGGGCCGCGGACGAGATGCAGGCGCGGGTCGACGTGCTAGTGCCCTATGGGCAAGCCGGCACGGACGTCCTGACCTTCCACGCATTCGGCGACCGGCTCGTGCGCGACCATGCCCTCGAGCTCGGCCTGCCAGGCGAGCCGCGCGTCCTCGGCCGCACTGAAGCCGCCATCCTGCTCGGCGGTGCCATCGATCGGCTCGACCTCCGTCACTTCCGGCCGTTGGCTGACCCGACGCGGCATGTCGGCGCGCTGGTCGAGCTCTTCGGGCGCGCCAAGGACGAGGGCGCCGTGCCCGCTGACTTCATGGCCCTGGCCACCGACCTCGAGGCGCGGGCCGCCGCATCGGGCCCGAGCACGTTGCCGACAGATGCGTCGGCCGCGATGGCCGAGCGCGCGGCGAAGCTCCGTGAGCTCGGTGGCGCGTACGCGGCCTACCAGCGGCTCCTGGTCGAGGCCGGTGCCATCGACCACGGCGACCAGCTGGCGGCGGCCGTGCGGCTTCTGCGCGACCATCCTTCCCTCCGTGTCGAACTGCGCGACCGCTACCGATACCTCCTCGTGGACGAGTTCCAGGACACGAACCCGGCTCAGCTCGATCTCCTCGAGCTGATCGGCGCCGGGACGCGGAATGTGACCGTCGTGGGCGACGATGATCAGGCGATCTATGCTTTCCGGGGCGCGGCCGTCGAGAACCTGTTGGGCTTCGAGTCGCGGTTCCCGGGCGCGCGCACGATCGCGCTGCGCCGGAACCACCGATCGCGTCGCCCGATCGTCGAGGCCGCCCGACGGCTGATCCGGCACAACGATCCGCACCGCCTCGAGGCGCGTGTCGGTGTCGACCGGTCACCTATCGTCACGCGTCGCGCCAAGCCGCGGCCGGTCGTCGCCCAGGCGTTCGCGACGGTTACCGAGGAAGCCGACTGGATCGCCGCCGAATCACTTCGTCGGATCGAGCATGGTGCTCGCCCAGGGCAGATCGCCGTCCTGGTGCGCACCAACGCCGATGCGGAACCGATCCTCCGCAGCCTCAACATGGCGGGGCTTCCCTGGACCTTCAGTGGCGTTTCGGGCTTCCACGCCCGGCCAGTGGTTCGTGAGCTGATGGCCTTCATGCGGCTGGTCGCCGATCCCGGTTCCAGCATCGACTGCTATGCCGTCGCGACCGGGGAGCCATACCGGCTGGGCGGCGCCGGGTTGAGTGCGATCATGGAGCGTTCGCGTCGGCGTCGTGTGTCGTTGTTGGAGACATTCGAGGAGCTCGTCGAACAACCCGGCTTGGTGCGCCTCGAGCCGGGGGACCGGGTCGCCGCTGGCCGCTTGGTGACCGACGTGCGCAGGTCCATCGAGTCCAGCCACACGCGATCGGCCGGCGAGCTGCTCTACGACCACCTGCGGCGCAGCGGTCGCTTGCAGCGGCTGGTGACCGTCGCCGGCGACGGCGACATCGGCACCCTCGACGACGTGGCGCGCTTCTTCTCGGTCGTCCGCGCAGCTGGGCTCCTGCTGCAGGACGATCGACTGCCGATCATGATCGGCCACCTCGAGGCGCTGGCCACAGCAGCCGATGCACCCGGTGCCGCTGGCATCGACGAGCACGAGGCGATCTCGGTGCTCACGGTCCATAAGGCGAAGGGCCTCGAGTTCGCGACGGTCTTCGTCGTCGGCCTGGCGGATGGTCGCTTCCCCGGCCGCGGCAGGCGAGAATCCATCGAGCTGCCGATCGAGCTCCGTCGCAGTGCGGCCGGGGCGAGCGAGGAGCCGCTCCACGCGGAGGAGCGCCGCCTCTTCTACGTCGCCATGACGCGTGCGCGCGACGAGCTCCTGCTGACCATGGCGGCCAGCCCGGAACGTGGACGCCAGCGGCGACCGTCGCCATTCCTTGCCGAGGCGCTCGACGGCGTGCCTGCAGTGCCGGTTGCCGCATCCCCTGCCGACCAGCTAGAGGCACTCGCCGTCCGGCCACCCTCGACGGACACCCGTGCCAGCGATGTGAGCGATGGTCTGGCCGTCGATCGGCCGCTCGTCCTGAGCTACTCGGCCCTCGAGTCGTACCTCGCTTGCCCCGCCCGATACCACTTCCGGCACCGATTGCGCGTGCCGGAGCCGCCCCACCATGCGCTCGGTGTCGGCAGCGCGCTCCACCAGGCAGTGGCCGCCTTCAACCTCAGCCGTATGAAGGGACGCCCCCTGGACGAGGCCGGCATCCTGGCTGCGCTCGACGCGCACTGGTCTGGGGAGGGTTTCCTGTCACGCGACCACGAGGAGGCGCGCTACGCGGCGGCGCGCGGCGTGGTGCTCGACTTCCGCGCCAGCGACCTTGCCGCCAGGGCAACCCCCGCCTCTGCCGTCGAGGCGCGATTCAGCGTCACGGTCGAGGGCGTCCGCCTCGACGGCCGATACGACCGCGTCGACCGAAGCGTCGAAGGCGTCGTGATCACGGATTACAAGTCGAGCGATGTCCGCGACCTCGCTCGGGCGCGGCAGCGGGCGCGCGAGTCCCTCCAGCTGGCCATCTACGCGCTGGCCCACGAGGCGACCGAAGGACAGCTGCCGGCTGCGGTCCAGCTCCACTTCCTGGAGGCCGGGATCGTCGGTCGCGTGCCGATCGACGACAAGCGGTTGGACTCGGCCCGGAGCAAGGTCCGCCTGGTGGCCGATGGGATCCAGGCCGGGACCTTCGAGCCCCGGCCGCACGTCGCGACCTGTCGCGGCTGCCCCTTCCGTCGCGTCTGCCCGGCGTCCGCAGCGTGACCGTCGGTCGGCGACTGCGACGCTGGCCGGCGGCCACGGGGCGGTCCACGCGGTCGCTAGACTCGGCCGTGATGTACGCCCGGGACCGCCTCGTCAATCTCGGACTGCTCGGCGCAGCATTCGCGGCCTGGATCGTCGTCGTCATCTTCGTCACCACTCGCTCGCCGGCTGGTGACGTCGCCGTGGCCATGATCGGGGCGGTCCTCATCGGGACGGCATTCGCCCTCACGACCATGCCCCTCTTTTGGCTGGCCGCATTCCAACGCCGCAGACGCATCGCCTATCACGGGGACTGGCTCCGAGCGGTCAGGCGTGGCATCGAGGTCGGTCTGGTGGTGACCTTCGTCGTGATCTTGCGCAGCCAGGATGCCTTCAGCTGGCCGTTGGCTGCTTTCGTCTCGACGATGGTCGTCTTCGTCGAGATCAGCCTCTCCGTCGAGCGCTGACGACAGGTAGCATTGGCGGGCGCCCCGCTGGACCGCGGCCCGGCACCGGCGGCGTCCCGGACCTGGAGGTGCTCAGTGGCTGAGCCCGAGATGCCCGACTTTGCCGCGCTCAATGGCTGGGATGGGGCCTATGAGACGTACGCCGATGTCGACCTGCCACACTACGTCGGCTCTGGCACGTTCGCCAAGCGTGACCTAATGACGGATGCAGCCGCCCTGGCCCGGCGCCGGCCCGACGTGGCCATCGTCGGCGCGCCGTTCGACGACGCGGTCAGTCGTCGCCCCGGCGCACGCTTCGGGCCGCGCGCCATCCGCCAGGCGACCTATGGCGAAGGCGCGCACTCGCTCCAGCTCGACATCGAACCGTGGCAACACCTCGACGTCGTGGATTCTGGCGACGCCAATATCGCGCCCGCGTGGCTCGAACGCAGCCACGCCATGATTTACCGCAAGGTCCTGGAGATCGCGGCTGCTGGTGTCGTGCCCTTGGTCCTGGGCGGTGACCATTCCATCACCTGGCCGTCGGCGACGGCCGTGGCGGCCGCCGTGGCGCCGCGGACCATCGGCATCGTCCACTTCGACGCGCATGCCGACACAGCCCCTGATCAGTGGGGCCAGCTCGGTGGCCACGGCACGCCCATGCGCCGGCTCATCGAGTCGGGAGCGGTCCAGGGCAGGAACTTCGTGCAGGTCGGGTTGCGCGGCTATTGGCCAGGACCAGGGGTCTTCGCCTGGATGCAGGCGCAGGGCATGCGCTGGCACAAGATGACGGAGATCGAGGAACGTGGCGCGGAGGCCGTCATCGACGACGCCATCGCCGAGGCGCTGGATGGCCCCGAGATGGTCTATCTATCTCTCGACATCGACGTCGTCGACCCGGGCATGGCGCCCGGCACGGGCACCCCTGAGCCGGGCGGCATGCTCTCGCGTGAGCTGTTGCGGGCAGTGCGCCGCGTCGTGGCGGCCGTCGACCTGGCGGG
>JBEVDC010000107.1:0-3053 GCA_040514195.1 Candidatus Limnocylindrales bacterium
GCGGCATGTCTTCACCGAGGAGTATCTGCTGCGCCGGCCTTTGCTCGAGGCGATCTCGCAAGACGAATCGCCGGTCCTGCTGATCGACGAGATCGACCGCGCGGACGAAGAGTTCGAGGCATACCTGCTCGAGATCCTGTCCGACTTCCAGGTCACCGTGCCCGAGATCGGCACCATCCGCGCCGAGCAGCCGCCACGCGTCATCCTGACCTCCAATCGCACGCGCGAGGTGCACGACGCGCTCAAGCGGCGCTGCCTCTATCACTGGATCGACTATCCGACGCCGGCCAAGGAATACGAGATCGTGCTGATCCGCGTGCCCGACGCGCCCGAACGCCTGGCGCGCGAGGTGGTCGCCTTCATCCATCGCCTGCGCGAGGCCGACCTGACCAAAGTGCCGGGTGTGGCCGAGACGCTCGATTGGGCCGCCGCGCTCATCTCTCTTGGCGCTCGCGAATTGTCGCCCGAGGTCATCGATGAGAGCCTCGGCGTCGTCCTCAAGTACGAGGAGGACATCCGACGCATCCAGGGTGACACCGCTCGCCGCTACCTGGCCGAGGCCACGGCCGGAGCCTAGGCGCGTCATGCTCCCAGCCCAGCATCCAGCCATCGTCGTCGCGCCTGATGGCCGGGAGATCGACGGTCGTCGCCTGTTCGGTGAGGCGATCGGCTTCGGGCGGGCCCTGCGCGCGGGCGGGCTGTCCGTGGACCTCGGCGCTGCCATCGACTTCGCTCGCGCCCTGACCCTCGTGGAGATCGGTGACCGCGAACAGGTCCGCGCGGCGGGCGAGGCCGTCTTCGTCCGCCGCCGCGACGACCGGGCGCCATACGACCGGCTCTTCGCGCGCTGGTGGCGCAGGCGATCCGCGCGCCTGCCGAGCGACGGCCCGGCGTTGCTGGCGCCCGAGGACGAGGCACCGGACGCCGGCGACGACGGGGCCGACCTGGACGCACCCGAGTCGGAGACGCAGCGGGGCGAGACTCTCGGCACGCCGCTGGCGGCCGCCGGCGAGGACGGCGAGCAGGAGGCGTCGCCCGATCGGACGATCATCGCACCCGACGCGTTCTCGGTCACCGAGGCGCTTCGCCATCGGGACTTCGATCGCATGACCGCCGCCGAACTGCGCGACGCCGAGCGACTCGTGGACCTGCTCGAGCCCCACCTCGAGCTGCGTCGGACGCGTCGTCACGAGCTCAACCACCACGGCCGTTTGCTCGCGCCACGGGTCATGTTCCGGCGCAACCTGGCGACCGGCGGCGACTTCACCGAGTGGGTCTGGCGCCGGCCGACGCATCGGCCGCGACCGATCGTCGTCCTGTGCGACATCTCGGGCTCGATGGAGCGCCACTCGCGGCTCCTGCTTCGATTCGTCCAGGCACTGTCGGCCGTTTCGACCGTCCGCACCGAGTCGTTCGTCTTCGGCACCCGGCTGACCAGGGTCACGCGCCACCTGAAGGACCGCGATCGCGATCGTGCCCTGGCCAACGTGGCGGACGCCGTGCAGGACTGGGCCGGTGGGACGCGCATCGGCGCATCGTTCCGGGAGTTCAACCTCCGCTGGGCGAGGCGAACCCTACGCACGAGCGGCGTGGTCATCGTCGTGTCGGACGGCTGGGACCGTGGAGACCCTGCGCTGGTGGCCAGCGAGACCGCCCGCCTGCGGCGCAATTGCCACCGGCTCATCTGGCTCAATCCGCTCGCTGGTGTGCCGGGCTACCAGCCGCTGGCCGGCGGCATGCAGGCGGCCTACCCCTACATCGACGACTTCCTGCCCGCCGGCACCGTGGCCTCGCTCGAGCGGCTGGGCGAGATCCTGGCCGGTGTCCGCGCCGCTGACCTGCGCAAAGGCAGCGAGGCGGCCGCCTCGACCGACGCAGGCGCTCGCAGCGGCACCTGGAGCGGCGCCATGGCCTGGACTGGAGACGACCGATGAGAGAGCTGAACGAGACGCTGGCGGCCTGGCTAGCCGAAGGGCATGGCATCGGACGCGCCGTCGTCGTGCGCACGTTCGGATCCGCCCCGCGGCCGGAAGGAGCGGTCATGCTCGTGGCCGACGACGGTCGACTGGCGGGCTCCGTGAGCGGCGGCTGCGTCGAAGGCGCCGCCTTCGAGGAGGTCGAGCGCGCCCGCCGGACCGGGCGCAGCCGGGTCATCCGGTACGGGATCAGCGACGAGCAGGCCTGGGACGTGGGGCTCGCCTGCGGCGGCACGATCGACGTCCTGATGCAGCCGCAGGTGCCGGCCGTGGCGGTCGAGGCAGCCGCCGGCCGCGAGGGCATCGCGGTCGTCACGCCGCTCCCGGCCGACTCGCCCGGGCCGGCCTTCGGGGCCCACACGCCTGGGGAGGGGAGCCCATCCGCCGAGCCGTTGACGGTCACCGAGGATGGCACCCTGCAGGGATCGCTCGGCGACCCGGCGCTCGACGCGCAGGTCGTGGCGGAGGCGCTCGTGGCGCTGGACGCCGGAACCTCGCGGACCGTGGAGCTCGGCGGTCGAAGCGTCTTCATCGAGGCCTACCCGTCGCCCTCGCGTCTCGTCATCGTCGGCGCTGTCCAAGTCGCCATGCCGCTCGTGCGGATGGCCCGGGAGCTCGGCTACGAGACGGTGGTCATCGATGGCCGGCCGGCCTTCGCCACCCGCGAGCGGTTCCCTGACGCTGACCGCGTGGTCGTCGGTTGGCCAGATGAGGTGGCCGACGAGATCGGCCTCGGGCCGTCCGACGCGGTCGCCGTCCTGACTCACGACGTCAAGTTCGACGAGCCCGCCATCGTCGCCGCACTCGAGCGCGGCTGCCGCTACGTCGGCGCCGTGGGCAGCCGCAAGACACAGGCCGACCGCCATACCAGGCTGATGGCTGCCGGGATCACAGCGGAGGCACTCGCCCGGCTGCGGGGTCCGATCGGGCTCGACCTCGGTGGCCGGGCGCCTGCCGAGACGGCGCTGGCGATCCTGGCTGAGATCGTGGCCGTGCGCCATGGTGCCTCAGGCGGCACGATGCGGGCGAAGGCCGCGCTAGCCGCCACCGCCTGAGCCGCGCGAGCGGCTGAGCTCA
>JBEVDC010000114.1:0-8465 GCA_040514195.1 Candidatus Limnocylindrales bacterium
AAGGCGCGCTCGTGGGCCGACGCGAAGCCGCAATGCGCGCACACGAGCCCGCCGCGGCCGGCCGCCGGCACGGGCCGCTCGAAGGGTGTCAGGCCGACGGCGTACTGGCTGGCCAGGATCTGGGTCAGGAGGCCTCCCAGGGTCTTCTGCCCGATCCGATCCGTATCACCACGGACGCCCTTGCCGCCCCAGCCGACGACCGCCCGGACGAGCAGATCGCCGGTCGTCTCGTCCCAGTGCGAGACCACCCCGCCGATGATGGCGTTGTACTCGGGGTAGTCGCTGGTGTCCGTCTCGCCGTGGAGCATGGCACAGGCGAACGTGTCGAACGCCAGGTCGATGGCGCCGATCGACTCGAGGACGACGAGCGCGTGGCGGGCGACGGGACTCAAGGCGTGATGCGCGCTCAGCCACTGCATGGCCTCGGACGGGCGCTGGATGACGGGCTGGGCCTCGGCGTACTCGACCGGCAGCGGTTCGATGACCTCGACCTCGGAGATGGCCAGTCCGTGCAGCATGCCGGGCAGCTCGTCGAGCGCTTTGGGGCCCGCCTTCATCCGGACCCCCTCGCTGCTCTTGCCGTGGTAGTGGAGCTTCAGCGCGTAATCCTGCGCCGTCAGCTCCTCGAGGACCGGCGCCGGCTCGGCGGTCGGCTCCGGTTCGGGGCCTTTGCGTTTGAGGAAGTCGAGGGGCACGATGCCTCCTGGCTCGATATCGCGGGTTCGTCGGCAGCATTCCGACGCCTCATCCTACCAGCGTGCAGCTGGCGGGCGACAAGGCACCGCTGGTTGGCCGGGTCTCTACGTCGTGGGCTCGCCGCCCAAGTCGTCAGCCAGCCGCGACGTGAGTGTCGCGACCTGGGCCGCCAGCTCCGCTCGGCGAAGCCGGGCGGCCTCGACGACCGCTGCAGGCGCGCGGGCCGCGAAGGCCGGATCGGCCAATCGCTCGTCAGCAGCCGCCAAGCGTCGGTGAGCGTCAGCCAGCTCGCGCTCGAGCCGGGCGTGCTCCCGCTCGCGGTCGCCGGATCCACGCGAGAGGCGCGCCTCACCCGCGGGCGAGATGACCACGAGCGCCGCCACCGAGGCCGGCAGCGTCTCGAGCCCCGCATGGCTGCGAACTGGCTTCAGGCGCGCCAGCCGCCCGAGAGGCTCGGCAAGTTCGTCGTATGCGGCCCGCACTCCCGGATCCGGCAGCACGAGGTCGGCCTCGAGCGTCGCGCTCGCCTCCAGACCCGCCTCGGCCCGCGCGTTGCGGATCGCGCGCACCAGGCCGAGGAGCGACTCGACGGCAGCCTCGGTGGCCGGGTCGGCCAACGCCCGCTCGCGGTCCGGGCTTGGCCAGCCGGCCACGATGAGCAGGTCGGGATCGCCTGGCTCGTGCGGCAACCGTGCCCAGATCGACTCCGTGATGAAGGGCATCACGGGGTGGAGCAGTCGCACGTACCGTTCGAGCACCCAGGCCAGCGTCCGCCACGTGGCCGCCTTCGCGGCAGGCGTCGTTGCCGGATCGGCAAGGCGCGCCTTGGCCAGCTCCAGGTACCAGTCGCAGAACTCGTTCCAGACCGCCTCGTACAGCAACCGCGTCACATCGCCCAGCTGGTAGGCGCCGTGCGCCCGGGAGACCGCCTCGATGGTCGCTGCGCAGCGACCCAGGATCCAGCGTTCGGCAGGTCCCAGGTCCGTGGCTGCGGGGAGCGAGGCCTCTGCGTTCGGAGGGACCTCCGGCGGCCGCGCGCCGAGGACCAAGCGCGCGGCGTGCCAGCGCTTGTTGCTGAAGTTACGGGCACCGTCGAGCTTGGCTTGGCCAAGCTTGACGTCCGCGCCCGGGGCGATGCCGTGGACGAGGGCGAAGCGGAGCGCGTCGGCGCCGATCTCGGCGATGGTCGTCAGCGGATCGACCCCGGTGCCCTTGGTCTTGGACATCTTCTTGCCATAGGGGTCCTTGACCAGGCCGCTCAGGTAGACCGTCTCGAAAGGAGCCACGCCGGTCAGCCACTCGCCGAGCATCATCATCCTGGCGATCCAGAAGAAGAGGATGTCGTAGCCCGTCTCCATGACCGTGCCCGGGTAGTAGCGAGCCAGGTCGGCCGTCCGCTCCGGCCAGCCGAGCGCCGAGAAGGGCCACAACCCACTCGAGAACCAGGTGTCGAAGATGTCCGGGTCCTGGGTCAGCTCGGCCGCCGGCCGACCGCAGGTCCCGCACGCTTCCGGGCCCGCGATCCGATCGGAGACCGTGACGTGGCCGTCCGGACACGTCCAGGCCGGGATGCGGTGGCCCCACCAGAGCTGACGGCTGACGTTCCAGTCGCGGATGTTCTCGAGCCAGTGGAAGAAGACCTTCTCGAACCTGGCCGGCAGGATCTCGACCCGACCCTCGCGCACCGATGCCATGGCCTTGGCCGCCAGCGGCTTGGTGCGGATGAACCACTGGGTCTTGAGCCGCGGCTCGACCACGTCGTTCGAGCGCTGGCAGCGCCCGACGATCATGTCGTGGGGCCGCGCTCCCTCGAGGTCGCCCAGTGCATCGAGGTCGGCCACGATCCGTTGGCGTGCCTCGTAGCGATCGAGGCCGACGTACGGCCCGCCGGCTTCGTTGACGCGTGCCTCGTCGTCGAGGACCGTGATCTGCGCCAGCCCGTGACGCTTGCCGGTCTCGAAGTCGTCGAGATCGTGGGCCGGCGTGATCTTGACGGCGCCCGTACCGAAGGCCCGCTCGACCACATCGTCCGCGATGATCGGCACGTCACGTTCCACGAACGGGATCCGCACGGTTCGACCGACCAGCGACCGGTAACGATCGTCCTCGGGGTGGACGGCGACCGCAGTGTCACCCAGGATCGTCTCCGGGCGCGTCGTCGCGACGCTGATCCAGGCCGCGGGTTCGGGCTGCCCCGCCTCGTCCACGAGGTGGTAGCGGATCGTCCAGAGCGTGCCCGTTTCGGGCGTCGCGATCGTCTCCAGGTCGGAGATGGACGTCCGGCAGGTCGGGCACCAGTTGACGAGCGCCTCGGCGCGGTAGGCGAGGCCGTCGTCGAAGAGGCGTTTGAAGGCCGTGCGGACCGCCAACGCGGACCCGTCGTCCATCGTGAAGCGCTCGCGGCCCCAATCGAGCGAGGCGCCGACCCGCTCCAGTTGGCCGGTCATGAACGGGCGCGTCTCGGCCATGAAGGCGTGCATCCGCTCGAGGTAGCGCTCGCGACCCAGCGACTGGCGTGACTCGCCTTCGCCGGCCAGGATCTGGTCGAGGACGTACTGCGCGGCGATCGAGGCATGGTCCTTGCCTGGCAGGTAGAGGGTCGAGCGACCCGTCATCCGCGCATGGCGCGTCATGGCGTCCTCGACCGTCGTCCGTTGCGCGTGCCCGAGGTGCAGGGCGCCCGTGATGTTGGGCGGCGGCTGGATGATGACGAAGGGCGGCTTGGCAGGGTCCGCCCGACTGCCGGCCCCATCGGGGGCGAAGACGTCGGCTGCCAGCCAGCGCGTGTAGATGCCGGCCTCGACGCTCCCCGCGTCGTAGGCCTTGGGCAGCTCCCTGGCCTGCTCGTCGTTCATCGCCTGTCTCCAGAATCGAACGCCCCGCTCGTCCCAGCGGACGAACGGGGTCGTGGTACCACCAGCTGGTTCGGTCGCGGCGCCGACCGGTCATCCCGGTCGGGTCGGGGGCCGCGGCCCTCGCGGCGCGCTATCGGGCGCCTCCCGTCACGACTCGCGAGCGACCTTCACGCGACCCTGCCGCCGCGGGCTTGCAGCCCTTGACCCGCGGTCTCTGCCGGCCGTCCGGCGCGCTACTCCTCTCGGTCCCTGCCGTGAGGCGGCGAGGATAGCACGCGACGTGACGCTTCAGGTCACGCGGGCTCGTTCGTCGGAGAAGGCCTCGTGCTGGCCCGACTCGACCAACCCGCGCAGTCGATCCATGGCCTCCCAGACGTCGATGAACCGCGTGTAGGCCGCCACCGGCGCAAGGCGGATGACGTCCGGCGGCCGGAAGTCGGGGATGACGTTGGCCACCTCGATGAGCGCGCGGTCGATGCGGTAGGCATCGTGGTGGCGGAGGGCGACATGGCCGCCGCGCCGCGCAGGATCAGCCGGCGAACCAAGATGGAAGCCGAGCGGCTCGAGCCAGGCCCGCCAGAGCGCGATGAGGTACTCCGTCAGCGCCACGCTCTTGTCACGCAGCGCAACGACGCCCGTTCGCCGGAGGAGGTCGACGGCTGCCTCCACGGCGACCATGGCGATGATCGGCGGCGTCCCGACCTCGAAGCGTCCGATGCCGGAGACCGGATCGTACGGGTGGCCCATGGCGAACTGATCGGCCTGCCCGAACCAACCCTGGATGGGCTGCCGGAGCCGGTCCTGGTGGGCCTGCCGGACGTACAGGAAGGCGGGTGCCCCCGGACCGCCGCTCAGGTACTTGTACGTGCATCCCACGGCCAGGTCCACCCCGCCCGCCTCGAGGTCGATGGGCACCGCCCCGACGGCATGGGACAGGTCCCAGAGCATGATCGCGCCGGCAGCATGGACGGCGGCCGTGACGCCGGCCATGTCGGCCAGGGCGCCTGAGCGGTAGTCGACAAGGGAGATGCAGACGAGCGCCGTCTCGGGGCCGAGGGCGCTCTCGAGGTCGGCCAGTCGCAGGCCTTCGATCGGGTCATGGGCCAGGAGGTGGAGGTCCAAGCCGCGAGCCTCGGCCAGGCCCTGGAGGACGTACCGATCGGTCGGGAACTCGCCGGCCGAGGCGAGGATCACGCGCCGGTCGCGGCGGGCATCGAGGGCGGCGTCGGCCAGGCGGTAGAGGTTGACGGTGGTCGAGTCGCCGATGACGACCTCGCCCGGTCGGGCGCCCAGGAAGCCTGCTGCGATCTTGTCACCGACCTGGGTCGGCAGGTCGATCCAGTCGCTCCAGCGACGGACGCCGTGGCGGCCCCACTCGTCGCGGATGAGGCCAGATACGCGTTCCAAGGTTGCCTTGGGCAGGCGACCCAGCGAGTTGCCGTCGAGGTAGATCGGTTCGGGCTCGGCGATCTCGAAGGCCGCCCGCAGGCCGCGCAGTGGATCTTGTGCGTCGAGGCGCTCGGCGGCGGCGCGGTCGGTCGGCGCCGTCATCGGCGCAGGCTCAGGCGCCGCGCTCGGCCAGCCAGGACTCGTAGTTGTTCTCGTCGACGCCCTTGTCGAGCTCGGCCTTGGTCAGGAGCAGCGGCAACCGATGGGAGCGGATCGTCTCCTCGGTGATGATGCACTTGCGTACGTCGGTCCGCTCCGGGATGTCGTACATGACCTCCAGGAGCGCCTCCTCGACGATGGCACGCAGGGCACGGGCGCCCGTCTTTCGATCGAGCGCTACCTCGGCGGCGGCCTCGAGGGCGCCCGATGTGAAGACAAGCTCGACCTTGTCGAGCGACAGGAACTTCTGGAACTGGCGGACGACCGCGTTCTTGGGCTCGGTCATGATGCGCACCAGGTCGTCCTGGTTGAGTGCGGCGAGGGTCACGATGACCGGCAGTCGGCCGACGAACTCGGGGATGAGCCCGAACTTGAGGAGGTCTTCCGGCATCAGTTGCTCGAGGATCTTCTCGCGTCGCACGCGGTCGAGCTGGGCCTGCGAGCCGAAGCCGATGGAGCGCTTGCCGACGCGCTCCTCGACGACCTTCTCGAGGCCTTCGAAGGCGCCGCCGCAGATGAACAGCACGTTGGTGGTGTCGATCTGGATGAAGTCCTGGTGGGGATGCTTGCGGCCGCCCTGTGGCGGTACGTTGGCGACCGTTCCCTCCAGGATCTTGAGCAAGGCCTGCTGGACACCCTCACCGGACACGTCGCGGGTGATCGAGGGGTTGTCCGCCTTGCGCGCGATCTTGTCGATCTCGTCGATGTAGATGATCCCGCGCTGGGCGCGTGCGACGTCGAAGTCGGCGGCCTGGATGAGGCGGAGGAGGATGTTCTCGACGTCTTCGCCGACGTAGCCCGCCTCGGTCAGGGACGTCGCATCGGCGATGCAGAAGGGCACGTCGAGGACGCGAGCCAGCGTCTGTGCGAGGAGCGTCTTGCCCGAACCGGTCGGGCCGACGAGCATGACGTTCGACTTTTGGAGCTCGACGTCGTCGACCTGGTGGCCGGCGTTGACGCGCTTGTAGTGGTTGTAGACGGCGACCGAGAGGACCTTCTTGGCGCGATCCTGGCTGATCACGTAATCGTCGAGTGCATCCTTGATCTGTCGGGGATTGGGCAGCTTGGAGGCCGCGGACTTCGTACGCGGCGTCTCCAGCATCTCCTCCTCGATGATCTCCTGGCAGAGATTGATGCACTCGTCGCAGATGTAGACGCCCTGACCCGCGATGAGCTTCCGGACCTGCTCCTGGCTCTTGCCGCAGAAGCTGCACCGGTACGGAACCTTGGGGCTCTTGCCCGATGTCGTGGCCACGAGTCTCCCGTTCGACCTCCCTGTGCCGTGCCGCCGGTTCAGTCTTCGGCGGCCGCCTTGTCGCCCTTGGCGCGCTCGTCCTTCGCCTGGGCGATGAGAGAGCCGCCCGGGCGGGACATGACCTCGTCGATGATGCCATAGGCCTGGGCTTGTCCGGGACTCATGAAATAGTCCCGTTCGGTGTCTTTGACGATCTTTTCCACCGGTTGGCCCGTGTGCTGGGCGAGGATCTCGTGCAGCCGTACGTTGAGCGTCTCGAGCTCCTTGACCTGGATCATGACGTCGGGCGTGTTGCCCCGGAAGCCGCCCGATCCCTGGTGGATCATGATCCGGCTGTTGGGCAGTGAGTAGCGCTTGCCCTTGGCGCCCGCGGCCAGCAGCACGCTGGCCATGCTGGCGGCCATGCCGATGCAGATCGTGGCCACCGGCGCTCGCAGGTGCTCCATGGTGTCGTAGATGGCAAGGCCCGAGGTGACCATGCCGCCCGGCGAGTTGATGTACAGGTTGATGTCCTTCTCCGGGTCCTCTGACTCGAGGAACAGGAGCTGGGCGATGATCAGGTTGGCGACATGGTCCTCGATGCTGTCGCCCAGGAAGATGATGCGCTCCTTCAGCAGGCGGCTATAGATGTCGTATGCGCGCTCGCCGCGGCTGCTGCTCTCGACGACCATCGGCACCAGCATCGCCCGCGTTTCGAGGGCAGCCGCCAGCGCGGCGGACGTGGCGCCCATGACCCCTGGGCCGCCTAGGGCGGCGCGCGTGGTCATCTCGGCGGCAGCCAGGGCGGCCTGCCTGCCTGGCGTTGGTGGTCGGGTCATGCGGGGATCCCTTCTCGAGGCTGGGCGGTTGATTCGGATGCCGCGCCCCCCTTGGGCTCGCCATCGTGGTCGTGGTGATGGTGATGCTCGCCTTCGTCGCCGACGCCGACCGGGACGGCCACGGCCTCGGAGCTGTCCTCGAGGTGCGGTAGCGGCCCGATCTCAGGATGAGCCGCCAGCCAGCGGTCGACGAGCAGCTCGACGACCTCGGTCCGACGGAGCGTGGCTTTCAGGTAGGCGCGACCGCGCGGTGACTCGAAGTAGGCGATGAGCTTGGGGTTCTCCGGGTTGCGGCCCCGGGCGCGATCGATCTCGGCCTGCACCGCCTCGTCGCTCGCCTCGACGCCCTCGGCATCGGCCACGGCGGAGAGCACCAGCAGGACCTTGACGCGGTGCTCGGCGGGGTCGCGCCACTCGGCGTGCAGTTGGTCGATGGTCTTCTCGACCGCCTGCAGATAGGCGGCTTCCTCGATGCCCTGTTCAGCCAGACGAACGCGCAGCTCGTCATGCATGACCTCGACCTCGCGCTCGACCAGCAGCTCGGGGATGGTCACGGTCGCGTTGGCCACCGCGAATTCGATGATGCGCTCGGAGAAGACGTGGCGAGCGCGGTCTCGGGCATTGGCCGCGAGGCGCCGCCCGACGTCGTCTCTGAGGTGGGCCAGGTCGCGGAAACTGCCGATCGACTGGGCGAAGGCGTCGTCCGCATCGGCCAGCTCGGGCACGCGGAGCTCGCGCAGGGTGACCGTGAACTCGACGTCCTGGCCGGCCAGCGACGCCTCCGCGTAGTCGGCAGGAAAGGTCAACGGGAAGGTCCGCTCCTCGTCCTCGACCATGCCCGTGAGGGCCTGTTCGAAGCCCGGGATCATGCGGTCCGACCCAAGGCGGAGCGGATAGCGCTCAGCGCTGCCGCCTTCGAAGGGGGCACCGTCGCGACGGCCGACGAAACCGATGACGGCGTAGTCGCCTTCCTGGGCACCGCGGCCCTCGACCGGCACGAGGCTGGCGTTCTGTTCGCGGAGCTGCTCGATGACCCGATCGACCTTCTCATCGTCGATCTCGTCGATCTCGATGGCGAAGGGGTAGTCGGTCTATGCACCCAGGTTGACCTCTGGGCGGATGGGCAGAACGACCCGGTAGGCGGCCCCCTCCCCCTCGATGAAGCGGGTCCACTCCGGTTGCGGGATGCTCAGGATGTCGAGGTCTTGCTGGGTGATGGCCTCGACCACAGAC
>JBEVDC010000197.1:0-7864 GCA_040514195.1 Candidatus Limnocylindrales bacterium
CGAGTGCCAGCCGGTCACCGAGCTCCTGCAGGATCCGATGAGCGTCGGTCGTGGCCGACCCTGTCGCGATCATGGCGTCACAGCCGAGGATGGCATAGGCCCAGGGCCGGGGGTGCCGAAGCTCGAGGCAGGCGGGCAGAGCCGAGGCGATGACTTCGCTGGCCAGGCCGCGGACGGAACGGTCGCTCGTTCGCAAGGCGGTCTCGCCCAGCGCCGCGACGGCGCGGCCATGGCAGTCTTCTGAGCCGATCTCTTCGAGCCAGCGACCGTCCGCCGCTCGGAAGTTGCGGAAGCGTCCGTGACGCGGCTCGAAGGCCTCTTCCAGGAAGGCGAGATGTCGGCGGATCGACCGCGCCACGGCCCGGTCGCCTTCCCACTCGGCGTGCAGGATGTCGGCCACCAGGGCGCGCGCGACGTCGTCCGTGCAGTACCCGTGGTCGAGATCGGGCTTCGCACCGACGGCGTGCTGGGCGACACCGAGGTCGTCGCTCAATCGCCCGAGGTGGCGGCGCACTGGCGGCAGGTCCTGCGCGACCATCGCTGACGACCGTCGACGGCGGGGGCGAGCGACGGGGATGGCCATCCACGAGCGCCGGTCGTCGACCGCACCATGAGCGGCTGCTGCGCCGAGCACCGCCAGGTGCTGTGCGCCGACTTCTCGCCAGACCATGGCACGGGCGTGCTCCCAGGCACGTCGTCGCATCCCGTCTCGGACGGTTCGATCGCCCAAGAGCAGGCCAAGGGCCTCACCCAGCGAGCCGACGTCGTCGAACGGGGTGAGCATCCCCCGGCCGTCGGCGAGCAGCTCCTGGGCGTACTCGTACGGGGTAGAGACGATGGCCTTGCCTGCCGCCAGAGCGTAAGCCAGCGTGCCGGACACCGCCTGCTGAGCTGATCCGTAGGGAGTCACGAAGACGTCGCTGGCCAGCAACCAGTCCATCAGGTCGGCCTGGTCGACGTAGGCATCGACGAATCGGACATGATCCTCGAGGCCAAGCTGTCGGACGCGCTCCTGCAGCATCGTCCGGTAGGCCTCGCCATGGCGCCGACGAACTTCGGGGTGGGTGGCGCCGACGATGACGAAGGTCGCCTCAGGCACGGCCGGGACGATGCGCGCCAAGGATTCGATGACCAGCTCGAAGCGCTTGTTCGGGCTGAGCAGACCGAAGCCCAGGATCACGCTCCGGCCGGTCAGGTCGAAGCGATCCTTGACCCGGGCCGGGTCGATGAAAGGCAGGTCGGGTACGCCGTGTGGCATGACCGCGACACTGGCTAGCGGGATGCCGTATCGCTCGACCATCGTCTGCCGGCTCCGCTCCGAGAGCACCACCAGGGCGGATGATCGTCGGGCCAGCTCGTCGACGACCATGCGCTGGCCGGCCGTGGGCTCAGGAAGGACGGTGTGGAAGGTGGTCACCAAGGGGGCGTCGAGCGCCCTCACGAGGGTCAGGACATGCCTGCCATCGTCACCACCGAAGATGCCGAATTCATGTTGCAGCGAAACGACCGAGGCGTGGGCGTCCAGCACGCGAGCCGCGTTGCGGTAGGCGGCGGGGTCGCTGGCGTCGACGACCACGCGGACCTCAGGCGGATAATCCAGATCGGCCTCATCGACGTGGAGGGCCGCTACGTGGGCCGTGATGCCAGGTCGAGCGTCGCCATCGAGGCCGTCGTCCGTGGCAGCCTGGCGCATACCGTCAAGCAGGTCGCGCGTGAACGTGGCGATCCCGCAGTGGCGCGGCACATATGTCGATACGAAGCCGGCCTGCAGGGTCCTGTCGCCGAGGGCGGTGTTCCCGAGAAGGCCGACGACCCGGTCGAAACCAGGTAGCAGTGGTTGTCCCACCGCGTCACCACCTTCCGGCAGCGGCGACCCCGGCCATGCGTCTCCCCCTCGCCAGGATCGGTCGGCTGAGCCGCGATTGTAGCCTGCGATCAGGATCCGGGCTTGTGACGACTCCGCGTTCGGCCGTGTCAGGGACGTGTCAACGCGGTGCGGGCACGCAGAGGCGTTCGGGCCGCACGGTGTATGCAGGTCAGGACACCCTGCCCAGGTCTCGCACGCTTCGCGAGGTCAGGTCGGCACGCCCTCGAGGGTCACGGTCTGCTCGGCCGTCAGTCGCACGCCGCGTGTGATGATCCAGAAGGTGACGGTGGCGGCGATGACGACGAGGGCGAAGAAGACGAAGGGATAGCGCTCGTCGATCGAAAAGAGCCAGCCGGCGGCCAGCGACGAGACGATGAACGCAACGGTGCCCGCCGATCCGTAGATGCCCTGCGCCGTCGAGGCCAGGCCAACGGGCGTGCCGATGGCGACGACGGCGTACAGCGCGGGGCCCATGAACGCCTCCGCGGCGCCCTCGATCACGATGATCCCGCCCGGTAGCAGTGGTTCCCAGGCGACCGCGTACAGGAAGCCGCACGTCGCCACCGCCAGACCGCCCACGATGATGTAAGGCGTCGCCCCGTGGCGGTCCACGAGCCGACCGCCGAGCGGCGCCAGGAAGACGACCGGCAGAGCGAACAGCACATAGGTCAGACCGATCCATTCGACCGAGCCGCCGAGACCCTGCAGGTAGAGCGCCCAGACGACCTCGTAGACACCGATCGCGAAATAGATGCCGAAGTTCATGATCAGCGCGGCAACGAACGGGCGATTCCAGAGGTCGCGCAGGGGCGCTTGCGTCGGTGGTTCGAGCCGGCTGGCCTCGATCACGCGTTGGGCGACCTCGGGCGAGCCCGGGCCGAGTTCAGCATAGGAACCCTTGGTCAGGGGGGCCCGGCGAGCCGTGGTGCGAGCGTCGGTCGCCAGGCGTGCCCTCGTGACCCGTGGGTGGAAGGCGACCGCGAGATAGACGGCTGCCACGACGCAACCGACGCCGGCGGCTACGAAAGCGAAGGCGAACGAGCCGACGGCTGCGGCGCCGAGGGCGCCGATGACGGGGCCGAAGATGAAGCCACCCATCTGGGCCGACGAGTAGAGGCCGAAGGCCTCACCGCGCTCGTCCTCCTTGGTCTCGTCGACGATCGTGCCGCGGGCCGCGGGGTCGTACATGCTGACCGCGAGGCCCGAGACGAAGCGAAGGATGAAGAGCTCGAGCGGCCCGTGGAAGGCGAGCGGCAGGAGCGTGCTGACGGTCAGCAGCACGAGCCCGCCGAGCATCAGCCCACGGCGCGAGGTCCGGTCGGCGAGCCAGCCGAAGATCGGTTCGAAGACGAGCCGAGCGGCCGGCCAGGCGGCCAGGATGATGCCCAGCGTGGTCGTGTCGACGCCCTGCTCGACGACGTAGAGCGGCAGGACCGGAAGCAAGGCGCCGAAGCCGACGACCGCCATGAACTCGGCCACCAGGATGGGCACGATCGGGCGCCAGCGGTCGTTCCATCGCCGGGCGCGGCCGATGGGGTCGAAGGTCATGCAGGTCAACTCGAACCGGCGAGTGCCCACTCCCCGCTGGCCGGATCCGCCGGGGAAGGTCCTCCGCAGGTCGACCAGGGCGGAGGGTCGCCGCTCATGGTACCGGCGGCGGTATCGTGGACGGGATGGCATCGACCGCCAAGTCCGCACGCGACGTCCGCGTCGTGCTCGCCCACGGCGCCTCGGGCGACGCTACGTCGATGCGCCCGCACGTCGATGGGCTCCGCGCGCGAGGCGTCGACGCCTACGCCATCGACCTGCCGAAGCGCAAGGCGGAAGAGGCGGTGCCCGCCTATGTCGCCGCCCTCGCCGCCCTGCCGCCGACGTCGCCCGATGCGGCTCTCGTCGTGGGCGGCCATTCCTACGGCGGGCGTGTGGCCTCGTTGCTGGTCGCGGGCGTCAACATGCCGACCGAGCACGGCGAGCCCGCGCCGGGTGAACCGCAGCCGATCGTCGGTGGCCTCGTGTGCTTCTCCTACCCGCTTCATCTGCCCGGCAGGCCGGAGCGCGGCCTGCGCACCGAGCATTGGCCGGCGATCGACGTCCCGACCCTCATCCTTGAAGGCGAGTCGGACCCGTTCGCCCGCATCGAGCTCCTTCGCGGAGCGATGCCGCTGCTTCCGCGGGGCCGCCTCGTCACCTATCCGGGCCTCGGCCATGGGCTCGTGCCGGTCCTCGATGATGCGCTCGATGCCCTCGTGAACTGGCTCGACGAGGTCGTAGGATCGCGATGAGCCTCGTGATCGCTGATGCGCCGTCGGCCGAGCGCTACGAGGCACATCTCGACGACCAGCTGGCCGGGGTGCTCGAGTACGAGGTCACGCGCGGCCAGATCGAGCTCATCCACACCGAGGTCGCAGCCGGTCAAGAAGGGCAGGGGATCGGCGCGGCCCTGGCCCGCTTCGCGCTCGATGACGCGCGACGGCGAGGGCTTCAGGTCGTCGCCAGCTGCCCGTACGTCCGGGCGTACCTGGGAAAGCACCCAGAGGATCTCGACATCGTGGTCGGGATGCACGGCGGCTGACGGGCTCGACCCTCCTACGTCAGCGCGGTAGCCGCTCCCATTCGACCCAGCGGCTGCCGTCCCACCAGCGGTGCCAGGTCAGGCCGTCGAGGCCGTGGGCGAAGACGTCCAGGCGATCGGGGCCCCAGCTCGATGCGGCGACGTCGCCGGTCAGTTCGCCGCCGAGCGATTCCCATGGATGCCAGCTGACGCCGTCCCAGTAGCGGTCCCAGAGCTGGCCGCCTTCCAGGACGGCGAAGACCTCCATCTGATCGACGGCCCAGGCGGTCACGGCTGGGGCGGATGCGAGCTGGCCGCCGAGCGACTCCGGCTCGGACCATTCGACGCCGTCGCCGACCTGGTGCCAGAGCGCGCCGTCGGGTCCGCGCCAGAAGCGGTCGATGCGACCTGGTCCCCAGGAAACCGCGACCTGCCCGTCCATCCCTCGACCTCCGCGTTCGTCGACGGTCAGCGTACGCCCGCCAGCGCCGAACGGAACGATCCAAGCGTCGCGTCCCTCAGGATGAAGGTGATCTCGCGCACGACGGTCGCGGCCCGGAGCTCGGCCTGGGTCGTTGCGATCGCGATCCGCGCCGCTTCCGCAATTGGGTAGCCGTAGATCCCGGCGCTGATGGCGGGCAGGGTCAACGAGCTCGCTCCGAGCTCGTCTGCCACGCGGACGGCGCTCCGGTACGCAGAAGCCAGCAGCTCGGCCTCGCGCCGCTGGCCACCTTGCCAGACCGGCCCGACGGCGTGGATGACCCAGCGCGCCGGCAGGCGACCGGCGGTCGTGGCAACGGCGGTCCCGGTCGGCGTACCGCCGGGAAAGCGGCTGCGCAGGTCGGACATGATGGCCGGACCGCCGGCCGCATGGATGGCGCCATCGACTCCCCCGCCGCCTCTCAAGGCGCTGTTGGCTGCGTTCCCGATGGCGTCGGCTGGGATGATCGTGATGTCACCGAGCACGATGGCGAGCCGCGCCGGACCGATGGCCAGGACGTCCGACGAGGCGCTCATGCCACCATCTTGGACCACCTGCGCGCCGGAGCGGTCTTCGCGGTATCGTCAGCGCATGACGAAACGCATGCTCATCCTGGTCGGGACGAAGAAGGGTGGCTTCATCCTCGACGGCGACGAAGGCCGGCGCCAATGGTCGACACGTGGGCCCCTCAACGAGGGCTGGCCGATCCGACACCTCACGTCGGACAGGCGGACCGGGACCATCTACGCGGGCGGCGGCAGCGAGTGGTATGGGCCCGCAGTCTGGCGCAGCGACGACCTCGGGGCGAGCTGGTCGCACTCGAGCCAGGGCCTGACCTACGGGGAGGACGGCCCGGCCATCGAGACGGTCTGGAACGTGACCCCTGGAGCCGACGCG
This sequence comes from Candidatus Limnocylindrales bacterium, assembly GCA_040514195.1. GTDB lineage: Bacteria > Chloroflexota > Limnocylindria > Limnocylindrales > CSP1-4 > CSP1-4. The sequence goes on from JBEVDC010000197.1 coordinate 5,797, forward strand.
CTCTACGCGGGCGTCGCTCCGGCTGGCCTCTTCCGGAGCGTCGATGGCGGCCTGAGGTGGGAGCACGTCAAGGGCCTCACGGACCACCCCTCGCGACCGACCTGGCAGCCTGGCGCCGGTGGCCTGTGCCTCCATTCGATCGTGCCTCACCCGAGCGATCCATCGAAGATGTGGATCGCCATCTCGGCCGTCGGGACCTTCGCCACGGAGGATGGCGGCGAAACCTGGGAACCGCGCAACAGCGGCGTTCGCGCCGACTTCCTGCCCGAGACCTATCCGGTCACGGGCCAATGCGTGCACAAGCTGGTCATGGCGGCCGGCCGGCCGGAGCGCCTCTACCAGGAGAACCACTGCGGCACGTATCGCTCCGACGACGAGGGCCGAACATGGGTCTCGCTCGAGGACGGACTGCCCTCGACGTTCGGCTTCCCGATGGTCGCCCACCCGCGTGACGCCGAGACCGCATACACGATCCCGCTCAACGGCGACAGCACCGGCCGCTACATGCCCGAGGGCCATGCGGCCGTCTGGAAGACGACGGACGCTGGAGACTCCTGGACCGACCTGCGGGCCGGCCTGCCGCAGGAGGGCGCCTTCCTGACCGTCCTGCGCGAGGCGATGGCGGTCGACCCGCTCACGCCTCACGGGGTCTACTTCGGGACGACGAGCGGCGAGCTCTTCGGCAGCGACGACGAGGGTGCCACCTGGCGGACCATCGCCGAGCACCTGCCCTCGATCTCCTCGGTCGAGACGCTCGTCATCGACGCCTGACCGAGCCGAGGGAAGCGGGGCGGCGCCGCGGCGCGATGATCGAGGTTCGACTCCCGAGCTCTCTCGTGGCTCTGTTTCCCGGCACGGAGCGCCGCATGACGCGGCCGGACGTGGCCTCGGTGCAGGCGCTCATCGAAACGCTCGACGCCGAGCACCCGGGCATGCGCGATCGACTCTGCGAACCGGGTCCGGTCCTCCGCCCGTACATCAACCTGTACGTCGACGGCGAGCCGGCCGAGCTTGACAGCCCACTCCACCCCGGCGCGACCGTCCACATCCTGCCGGCCGTGGCTGGCGGCGCCAGCTCGCTATAACGCGGCTCGCGTCGGCCTGCCCCGCGAGCTCGGCTCAGGCCTAACAGCCCTCCTCGCCGGGGAGCAGCGGCCGGAACTTGAGCGTGTACATGGCGCCACCGCTTGACCACTGGGTCGCCTGGTTCGCGCTGCCCGCGAGCGGCTGGAGGGTGGTCCAGTCCTCACCCTCCACGACCGCACAACGGAGACCCTGGACGCCTTCGACCTCTGAGCCGAGGGTGGCAAGGTCGGCCAGCGGCCACTCCACGATCGTCGGCTCGCCCGTCGACGGGTCCTCAGCGGCCGATGCGACCAGCACGCCGACCGCGGTCGGGGCGTAGACCGCGTCCTCGCCCACGATGTTGCCGGCCAGCGATGAGGCCGGGTCGGTGAGCATAGCCTCGACCGCCTTCATGGCTGCACGCTGTTCTCGACTCTTGGGCGGGAACCGAGGATCGTCGTCGGCGATCTCGGCCAGGGATTCCACGATCGTGCGACGCCGCTGTCCGTCGAGGAAGATGTCGAAGGCCGTGATCGTCGGGTCCGCCTCGGTCGGCATGCGAAGCTCCCGATCGGCGCCAACGAGGCCGGCCGCGGCCGCCTTGGCGAGCACGGCATCGACGCCCGCGCTGTCGAGGGTCGTGACCTGGAGCGAGGGCAGGGCGGGCGCGGGCTCGACAGCGATCTGCGGGCCAGGCCGGATCACGCGCCCGTCCCCGTAGAGCGTGCCGACCGGCAGCGTCGCCAGACGCTCGGCGGCACCGTCGCCGGTCTTGAAGCGCGAGATCCTGATGACCGGCTCGTCCGCTTCAGTCGGTCGTCCGCTCAGGTCCGGTGCCGAATCGCAGCCGACGACGACGAGCGCGGCCAGCAGGGCCGCGGTCAGGGGGCTGAGCATCGGCCGCAAACGAGGTTGATGACGCACGTGTTCCTCCGGTTATGGTGAGTCGATCGGTCGGGTCCTGTCAGGCAAGTTCGGGCTCGCTCGAGGCCCCGGTGTCGAG
>JBEVDC010000027.1:0-10979 GCA_040514195.1 Candidatus Limnocylindrales bacterium
AAGGCGGGTACGGCCACGCTCGAGCTGGCCGTGCCGGGCACCGACCTCCAGCCCCTCCTTGATCTCCTCGTCGAGCACACCCCGGCGCCGACCTACGAGCCTGGGCACCCGCTCCAGCTGCTGGTCACCAACCTGAGCGCCAACGACTATGTCGGTCGCATGGCAGTCGGACGGATCTGGAACGGTGCCATCCGGATAGGCCAGCGGGTGTCCATCGTGCGTGAGGAGGCCGAGGGTCAGGACGGTTCCATCGAGCCTGGTCGCCGGGTCGTCCTGTCGGGCACCGTGACCAGCCTCACGACTGCGCAGGGTATCGAGCGTGTCGAGATCGCCGAGGCAGGCCCGGGCGAGATCGTGGCCGTGGCCGGCATCCCGGACGTGACCATCGGCGACACCATCACCGATCCGGCCGACCCGCGGCCGTTGCCCCGCCTCGACGTCGACGAGCCGACGCTGAGCATGACCTTCGGCGTCAACACGTCGCCGCTCGCGGGCCGCGATGGCAAGTACGTGACCAGCCGCCAGATCAAGGACCGCCTCGATCGCGAGGTGCTCGGCAACGTCAGCATCCAGATCCTGCCCACCGAGGTCGGCGACACGTTCGAGGTCCGCGGTCGCGGCGAGCTCCAGCTGGCCGTGCTCATCGAGCAGATGCGCCGGGAAGGTTTCGAGCTCCAGGTCAGCCGGCCGGAGGTGCTGCTGCACGAGGTCGACGGTGAGGTCCAGGAGCCGTACGAGCGCATCACCATCGACATCCCGCCCGACTTCATCGGCCCGGTCAGCCAGTCGCTCGCGGCGCGCAAGGCACGCATGGAGCAGATGACGACCGACGCGGACGGCCGCGTCCGCATGGAATACGTGCTGCCCGTCCGCGGTCTGGTGGGCTATCGCGGTCAACTCCTGACCGAGACACGCGGCACGGCCCTCATGCATCAGATCGGCGAGGGTTATGGCCCCTGGGCGGGCGAGGTCGAGCACCGCACGAGCGGCGTGCTGGTGGCCGACCGCCTGGGCACCTCCAACGCCTACGGCCTCTTCAACCTCCAGGAACGGGCGGAGCTCTTCATCGGGGCTGGCCAGGAGGTCTACGAGGGCATGGTCATCGGCGAGAACAGCCGCCCGGGTGACATGGACGTCAACGCGACCAAGGAGAAGAAGCTCACGAACATGCGGACGCACGCCACCGACGAGGCGCTCCGCCTGACGCCGCCGAGGCCCCTGACCCTCGAGTCGGCTATCGAGTTCATCGCCGCCGACGAGCTGGTCGAGGTCACGCCAGACGCCATTCGCCTGCGCAAGCGCCTCCTCTCGACCCACGATCGCCGCCGCGAGCGCGGTCGCGAGGCGGACCTGATGCGCGCCGCCGAGGACGTCGGTTAGCGATCCAACGTCCGCGTCAACTGCGGGATCACCTCTGCCGGCTGGGATGGTGGGCCTGCCATCAGGGTGTAGGCGCCGTTCGCAAACCACTGGGCCGGCTGGTTGATCTTGCGCGCGATGAGGGTCGTCGGCAACGGCGGGAAGCGATCGGCCAGCTCGTCGGCGTTCATGGGCGCGGCGCCCATGCGTAGGAAGAGACCTTCACCTTGGCTCTCCGCGGCGAGATGTGCGCCAATGCTCGGACGCACCAGCTCGGCGTACGGCTCTCCGAACCAAGCCAGCCAGGTCGGACTCGCGGGCAGCCCGATCCAGCGGTCCGAGCGAGGCATGGGGCCGACCTCGGTCCGGTAGTCCGCGGATACGCGGCTGCCCTTCGCGATCACGCCGCGTTCGACGGAGGCCGCCGCATAGACGCATCGGAGCTCCGTCGACGAGGCCCGGAACAGCTCAACGATGCGCTCGGTGTACGCGGGATCCCGCGAGAGGGCTCGACCGTCGACGCCGATGCCGATGCGCACGATGGCCTCACCGGGACGCTGCCGCTCCGGCGCCAGAGCCGTGGACATCGTGGCCGAGCCGCCGAAGCATGGGCGCGTGGTCGTCCAGGAGAGGCCCGGTGACCACGATCTGGCCTCCTCGATCCATCGCTCGATGAACGCCTCGGTCGCGCCATCGCCCTCGAACCGGTAAGGAAGCGGCTCGAACCCGCCGTAGCGCTGCGGCTGCGCCTCCGGAAGGTGCGCGCCCAGCAACCGAAGCAACCGGGCGGGCAGTTCCAGGTCGTCCGACGGCCAGGCCGTGTACCAGTCGATCGCGAGCTGCTCGATGCGCGACTCACCGGTCTCGCGGTCGCGAGGCTGGAAGCCCGGCGGCCACGTGACGACGTCTTGTTGCGGGTCGTACACGACGCCATCGGCGGCGCGCGCCAGGTACACGGCCAGCTCCTGGGGCCAGGTGGCTTCCGTCGATGGCTTGACGGACAGCTGGACGAGCCAGCCCTTCGCGCCGATCGCTCCGGCGGCTGGGTCCGGCACGTCCTCGTCGTCCAGCCGATCTGGCCCGTCGACCTCGGCGACCACGCCCTCGGCATCGGTCAGCACCACGTGGCGGTCGGGGCCGAGGCGGCCGTCGCTCGTGAGCGTGCCACGTGCGACCAGCGGAAACGCGTCGACATGGGCGGACTTCGGCTGTTCCTGGCGATGATCTGGAGGTCGTAGCTCATGTCACCTCATCCGCCAGCGCGACGGTAGCATCGGCTCAAGACGCGGTCCGAGCTGGGCCGGGACGCGGACGACCACCGCCCTCGGCGAGGGTCGGTTCGTCGAGTTGGCCGCGGGTCGTCGAGTAGAGGCACATCTCGGTGCCGGTCCGCTCCCAGGTGAACATCTCCAGCGCGTGGTGGATGCGGGCCGCGACCCGGCGCGAAGGCTCGTTCGCGGGGCTGACGATCGAGCATGTACGGTCGTGGGTCGTCTCGCGAAAGACCCATGCCAACGCCGCCGACGACGCCTCGGTCGCATACCCATGACCCCATTCGTGCCGGACGAGGTGGTAGCCGATCTCCGGCAACACGGCCTCCCCCACCGGCTGGAGCATCGGCCCGCAGTCACCGAGGAAGGCGCCGTCCTCGAGCCTTTCGATGGCCCACAGGCCGAAACCTTGAGCCTCGTAGCTCTCCATCGCCCAGCGGATCCAGCGCTCGACGTCGTCGCGGTCCTTCGGGGCGGGATAGTGCTGCATGGCGGTCGGGTCGCCGAGCGCCACGAGCAGTCGGTCGGTGTCGTCCAGCGTCAGCCGGCGCAGACGCAGTCGATCCGTCGTCAGGACGCTCATGCGATGCAGGATAGGGGCGGCTCGCGCGTACAATCGGCCGCGATGACCAGCCTACCCCTCCGCCGATGACCATCTACCTCGACCACGCGGCCACGACGCCCATGCGCCCCGAGGTGCTGGAGGCGATGCTGCCGCTCCTGACCGTGGACTTCGGCAATCCATCGTCGGCCCACGGGCCGGGCCGACGGGCGCGGATGGCGCTCGACGAAGCCCACGAGATGACGGCCGCCGCACTCCACGCCGAGCCTCGTGAGATCGTCTTCACGGCCGGCGGCACAGAGGCTGCCAACCTGGCCATCAAGGGTGCCGCGTGGGCAGGCAAGGCCGAGGGTCATCGGATCCTGACCAGCGCCGTCGAGCACGACGCGACCCTCAACGCGCTCCAGCATCTCGAGAAGTTCGGCTTCGAGGTCGTCGTCCTGCCCGTGGATCGCTATGGGCGCCTCGATCCCGGCGCCCTCGACGGCGCGCTCGACGAGCGGACGATCCTCGTCGCGCTCCAGGTCGCCAACAACGAGGTCGGCACCGTGCAGCCCCTCCGGGAGCTCGTCGACACCGTCCGGCGCGTTCGTGGCCGTAAGGCCCTGGTCTATGTCGACGCCGTCCAGGCCGCCCCTTACGTGGACCTGGACGTTCGGGTGCTCGACGCGGACCTGGTCGCGGTCGGCGCGCACAAGTTCGAAGGCCCCAAGGGGATGGGGGCGCTGTGGATCCGCGGGGGCACCGCGATCATGGCCCAGACCCACGGAGGCGGCCAGGAACGCTACCGCCGGGCCGGTACAGAGAACGTGGCCGGCGCCGTCGGCCTGGCCACCGCCTACCGCCTGACGTCACTGGAGCGGCCGGACACGGTCGCGCGCCTGCGCCGCCTGCGCGAGCGACTCCGATCCGCGCTGGCTACCGACCCCGGCGTCGAGTTCACCGGCCACCCGACCGACCGGCTCCCCGGTCACCTCTCGCTCCTCGTGCGGGGCGTCGAAGGCGCCGCGATCGTGGTCGCCCTGGATCTCGAGGGCATCGCCACCTCGGCCGGCGCCGCCTGCACGACCGGCTCGCCGGATGTCACGCACGACCTCGCGGCCATGGGCTACCCGGACGAGGAGTCGAGGGGCGCCCTGCGGCTGAGCCAGGGACGGACGACGACCGCCGGCGAGATCGATCAAGCCGTGGAGGTCGTGCCGCCCGTCATCGCCCGCCTGCGCGACGGATCGTCGGCTCTCGCCGCCGACCCGCTCGGCCAGGAGGTGGGTGTCTGAGCGCCGAGGTGGTCCCGGCATCTACGACTGTGGACTCGGCGCCGACCTCGGCAGCGGCCCGCCGCCCGGTCGTGCCCACGCCTGGCGAGCCGGGGCGGGTGCTCGTGGCCATGTCGGGCGGGGTCGACTCATCGGTCGCGGCGGCCATGCTCCACGAGCAGGGCGTGGAAACCGTCGGCGTCTGGATGCGCCTGCACGACGCGGCCGACACGTACAGCGAGTTCAAGAAGAGCTGCTGCTCACTGGACGCGGCCGAGGACGCGCGGCGCGTCGCCGGCCAGCTCGGTATCCCGTTCTACATCCTCAACCTCGAGCGTGAGTTCGGGGCCGGCGTACTCCGGCCGTTCCTCGACGCGTATCAGTCGGGTGAGACGCCCAGCCCGTGCGTCGACTGCAACAGCACGGTCAAGTTCGGGGCGCTCGCTGGCCGCGCCCGTCGCTTGTACGACTGCCAGGCCGTCGCCACCGGGCATTACGCCCGTGTGGATGCGGTCGACGACCCCGAGGCGCGCGACGGCCGTCGCTTCCGCCTGCTCCGTGGCCGTGATGCCGACAAGGACCAGAGCTACTTCCTGTACGGCCTGCGCCAGGATCAGCTCGCCCACAGCCGCTTCCCGCTCGGCGAGCTGACCAAGTCCGAGGTTCGGGACGTCGCCCGGCGCCATGGACTGGTGACGGCGGAGAAGCCGGAGAGCCAGGAGATCTGCTTCGTGCCTGGCGGGGACTATCGGGAGGCGCTGCGAGAGCGTGGGGGTTGGCGGCCGACGTCCGGACCGCTCCTCGACGCAGACGGTCGCCAGGTCGGTGAGCACGCCGGCGCGGCCGCCTACACCGTCGGCCAGCGCCAGGGCCTCGGTGTGGCGCTTGGGGAGCCTCGCTACGTGGCGCGTATCGACGCGGCCGCGAACGTCATCCAACTCGGTCGGCGCGAGGATCTCGCACGCAACGTCTTCGCCATGCGCGATGTCAGCTTCACGGCAGGACGCCCGCCATCCGGCGATGCCTTCGAGTGTGAGATCCGCATCCGGCACCGCGCGGGGCCCGTACCCGCCCGGGTCGAGCGCCTGACCGCGGACGTTCCTGGCATGCGGGGGACCTGGCAGGTCCAGACGCGCGAAACGGTCTGGGCCCCAGCGCCCGGTCAGGCCGCCGTTTGCTACGACGGCGACGAGGTGCTCGGCGGTGGCCGCATCGCGACGGAGGCGCCGCGCGCCCGGCGACCAGCCACCGGTGCCTGAGATCGGGCCCTCCGTCATCCTGGCAGTCATCGTGGGCGTCATGAACCTGGCCATCTACGTGCTCATCCGAGGCACGGCCAGGGCGCGTCTGATCTTCCTCGTGCCGGCCGCCATCCTCGGTGCCTATGCTGGCCAGGCGCTCGGGGCTCGGCTTGGCGACCCCCTCCGGATCGGTGACTTCGGCCTCATCTCCGCCTCGATCATGGCCTGGATCGGTATCGTCATCGTGGTCATCATCGGGACGCTGGTGCCATCGAGGGAGGGACCGTGACCCAGCCCGCAGACCCCGCCGCGCGGCCGTCGAGCGACGACCCTCGCGCGACGGCGTCCGACAACGCCCGCCTCGAGTCGCTCATGGCCGAAGTGCCACCATCGGCGCCGGGGTGGTCGGCGCCGCCGAGTCGGACGCCGACGGCCGCCCGCTGGTGCGGCGTCGGCGCCGTCGTCGCCGGGTTCGCCGTCGTCCTCGACCTGGCGCTCGTGCGCCAGGGCCAGCGGTCGATCGTCGCCGGCGGAGTCCTCTTCGTGGCGTTGCTGGGCGGGGTCGCCCTTGCGGTCGCCGCCATCACGGCCGCCACCCGGGTTCGCTCCGATCCGGATAGCGATGCCAGCGCCAGGGCGCGCGCCGCTATCGCCGCCGGCCTGGCCGTGGTCGCTCTCCTGCTGCTGACGCTGGCAGGGTTGGAGCTGTACGCCATCGGACTCGACTCGTTCTGAGGGCCTCGGGGCCGGGGAGTGAGTTTCGTACCATAGGCCGGTGACCGTGCCTGCCGCCCAGCCGGACCCGCGCATCCGGCCGTTGCCGGCCGCCGAGCTTCGGCGCCGTTTCCTCGAATTCTTCGCCCAGCGCGGCCACACCATCGTGCCCAGCGCCAGCCTGGTCCCGGCCGGCGACCAGACGCTGCTCTTCACGAACTCCGGCATGGTCCAGTTCAAGGAGGTCCTGACGGGCGCCGAAACGCGCTCGTATACGCGCGCGGCGGACGTCCAGCGCTGCCTGCGCGTGGCCGGCAAGCACAACGACTTCGAGGAGATCGGCCGCTCACCACGCCATCACACGCTCTTCGAGATGCTCGGCAACTGGAGCTTTGGCGACTACTTCAAGCGCGAGGCGATCCACTGGGCCTGGGAATTCCTGACGGTCGAGCTTGGCCTGCCCGCCGACCGCCTCGCGGCCACGACCTACAAGGACGACGACGTCGCTCGGGCCGTCTGGGCGGACGAGATCGGCCTGCCGCCGGAGCGCATGGCGCGCTGGGGCGATGTCGAAGCCGGCGACGACAAGAACTTTTGGCGGATGGCCGAGACGGGTCCCTGTGGCCCTTGCTCGGAGATCCACTTCGACCGCGGCGTCGAGTTCTCCGAAGGGCCGCACTGCGTGCCCGACCACTCTGAGCAGTGCCCCCGCTGGGCCGAGCTCTGGAACCTCGTCTTCATGGAGTTCGACCAGCGTCCGGACGGGCGCGTGCCGCTGCCCTTCAACAGCGTCGATACCGGACTCGGCCTGGAGCGTCTGGCGGCGGTCATCCAGGGCGTGGCCTCGAACTACGACACCGACCTCTTCGCGCCCCTCCACGATGCCCTGCGGACGATCCTCGGCCACGACCCGGAGACCTTCGAGGCGGAACGCTTCAGCTATCAGGTCATCGCCGACCACTCGCGCGCGGTGACCTTCCTCGTCGGGGAGGATGTCCGGCCGTCCAACGAGGGCCGGGGGTACGTGCTGCGGCGGATCCTGCGGCGAGCCGTCCGCCACGGCCGGCTGCTCGGCCGTCACGAGCCCTTCATGGCCGAGCTCTCAGCCGTGGTCGTGGCCACGATGGGCGAGGTCTATCCGCACTTGCGGCAGCGGGCAACCGAGATCGCGGCCGTGATCGGTGCCGAGGAGCGCCAGTTCGCCCGTACGCTCGATGCCGGCACCGCCCAGCTCGAGGCTGCCCTGCGCGGGCTGGCGACCAGGGAACGCGAGGTCGGGCGCTCGGCGGAGACGCTGCCGAGCGACGCGCCCCGCCTCGATGGCGAGCTGGCCTTCCGGCTCCACGACACGTACGGCTTCCCGATCGACCTGACCGTGGAGCTGGCTGCCGAGTACGGAGTGGCCGTCGATCGGGCGGGCTTCGAGGCCGCCCTGGCCGGGCAGCGCGAGCGCTCCCGCAGCGGGCGAAAGGCCGAGCTCAGCCGCCAGGCGGAGGCGACCGGCACGTACCAGGCGATCCTGGCGCGGGTCGGCGAGTCCGAGTTCCTGGGCTACGAGGGGACGAGCGCGGTGGGTCGCGTCGTAGCCATCGTGCTCGACGGCGTGGAGGTCGAGGCGGCGGCAACCGGTGAGTCGGTCGACGTCGTCCTCGACCGGACTCCCTTCTACGCCGAGGGGGGCGGCCAGATCGGCGACCGCGGCACGCTCCTGAGCGTCGATGGAGCGCCCGCCTTCACCGTGGATGACACGCAGCGTCCTATGGGCGGCCTCATCGTCCACCAGGGGACGGCGAACGCGCCGCTCGCCACCGGGCAGACCCTCAGGGCCGAGGTGGACGCCGTGCGGCGCGCCCGGACGATGCGAAACCACACCGCCACCCATCTGCTGCACCGTGCATTGCGGAACACGGTCGGCGAGCACGCCCGCCAGGCCGGCTCGTTGGTCACGCCTGACGGGCTTCGTTTCGACTTCCCGTTCGATCGCGCGCTGACGCCTGCCGAGATCGCGACCATCGAGGGCGAAGTGCGTGCGGTCGTGCGCGACGACCGGACGGTCACGCCGGCGTTCGGCTCGATGGCCGAGGCCATCGCCGCCGGCGCCGATGCCTTCTTCGATGAGAAGTACGGCGAGACGGTGCGCACGATCGCGGTCGCAGACTACAGTCGTGAGTTGTGTGGCGGCACCCATTGCCGGGCCACCGGCCAGATCGGCAGCTTCCAGATCGTCGGCGAGCGCAGCATCGGTTCGGGCATGCGCCGCATCGAGGCGCTCAGCGGCGACGGCGCGGACGCCTGGGTCGCGTCGCGGGTGGCGCTCCTCGAGCGGGTGACCGAGGCCGCGGGCGCCGATCGACCCGAGGTGCTGCCGGAACGTGTGACGGAGCTGACGGCGCGCGTCCGCGAGCTCGAGAAGCGACTCCGTGCCGCAGCCGCGGAAGGCAAGCCACGGCCGGCCGACCTGGCACGTGGCGCCACGGCGTTCGGCGGCATCCCGGTCGTCTCTGCGGTGATCGGATCGGGCTCGATGGAGGAGCTCAAGGCATATGCGCGGGATGTGCGCGGCGCGCTCGGCTCGGGCGTCGTCTCGCTCGCCCTCGACGCCGATGAGGCGCAGCTCTTCGTGACCGTGAGCGACGATCTGGTCGCCCGTGGCACAGCCGCGAATGCGCTCGTGCGGGCAGGTGCGCCGGAGATCGGCGGCAAGGGTGGCGGCCGGCCAGAGATGGCCCAGGCCCGTGGTACGAGACGCGACGGCATCCCCCGGGCATTGGCCGCCATCGAGGCGGCTGTGGCGGCCTCGGCAGGCGAGGGCTGACCGCCGTGGCCTTCTGGCGGCGGTTCTTGCCGCAGGCGGTCGAGGAGGGGAACGCCGGCTGCACCGCACTGGACGTCGGAACGGAGTACGCGAAGGCGCTGGTCTTCGAGGTCGAGGAAGACGGCAGCGGTGTCGTGCAGGGCGTCGGGCGCCAGAAGCAGGGCCTCAGCCACATGCAGTCGGGCACCGTGGCCGACATCGACGCGGTGGTGGACAACTGTGCGATCGCCCTCCAGGAAGCCGAGGAGATGGCCGGCTACCGACCGTCGCAGGTCGTCATCGGCATCGCCGGTGAGCTCGTCAAGGGCTTCACGACGAGCCATGTCCAGGAACGCAAGCGGCCAGGCCAGCAGATCACCGAGGCCGAGCTGCAGAAGCTCATCGACACCGTCCAGCGCCAGGCGCTCAAGGAGGCGGAGCGGGCCATCACCTGGGAGACCGGCCTCCCCAACGTGGACGTGCGACTCGTCCACGCCGCCGTGACCGGCGCCCAGATCGACGGCTACGTGGTCACCAATCCGGTCGGCTTCCAGGGTCGCAACGTGCACATCTCGATCTTCAACGCCTTCGCCCCGCTGGTCCACTTGGGCGCCCTGCAGACGGTCGCCAGCCGGCTCGATCTGGAGCTCCTGGCCGTGGTCGCCGAGCCGTACGCGGTCGCCCGCTGCCTGAGCGGCGACGCGGTCCAGCAGGCGGGCGCCCTGTTCATCGATGTCGGCGGAGGCCCGACCGACGTGGCGCTCGCCCGCCAGGGCGGGATCGAGGGCACGCGCATGTTCGCGCTCGGCGGTCGTGCCTTTACCAAGTCGCTGGCCGATCGACTCGACCTGCCTTTCCAGCGTGCGGAGGCGATCAAGGTCGACTTCGCTCGCGGGCTGCCCATCGAGCAGGCGGACGAGGTCGAGCGCATCGTGGCCGGCGACGTTCACGTATGGGCGGCCGGGGTCGAGCTCGTGCTCGAGGAGCTTGCGGGCGGCGAGCTGCTGCCCGGCAGCATCCACCTCTGTGGCGGCGGGTCGCGCCTGCCGCAGCTCGCGAACGCCCTTGGCGACCCAGTTTTCGCGAAGCATCTACCCTTCAGTCGACCTCCCCAGGTCTCGATCATCGCGCCATCCGAGGTGACCGCCATAAGGGACGACACCCAGCTCCTGGTCGATCAGCAGGACGTCACGCCTCTCGGGCTCGCCTACCAGGCCATCGAGATGGCCTCCACCGAGTCGCCCCTCGACACCGCACTACGGCGTGTCCTGCGAGCCATGAAGGTCTGATCGTGGCCGTCATCTTCCTCGACCAGGACGACGAGATCACGACGGCCATCGCCCGCATGCGGGCGAGCCAGGACATCAAGGTCGCCATGGTGTTGCCGCCCGGGTCGCGCTTGGGGACCTCGCGCATCAACTTCCGCCTCCTTGCCCGAGAGGCCCAGGAGCTGCCACGTCAAGCCTCGATCGTGACCACCGAGGCCGGCGTCCGGGCCATCGCCGTGAGCGCCGGATTGGCCGCCTACGCCTCGGTCGCCGAGTTCGAGGCGGCGGCCGAGACCGCCGCCGCGGCTGTTCGATCGGACCACTCGTCGGACGTGCCCGTCGAGGCGGCCGCCGCGACGGCGGTCGGTGTCGCCGGTGCTGGCGCCGCTGCCGGCGCGATCGGGTCGCTGACCACCGAGACCACAATGCCCGGGGGGGCGGAAGCGCCCGCGGAGGCAGAGCCCGCAGCGGCAGAGCCCGCAGCGGCAGAGCCCGCGGAACCGGTGCCCGCCAC
>JBEVDC010000159.1:0-5478 GCA_040514195.1 Candidatus Limnocylindrales bacterium
CGCCCATGTTGCGGGTGAGCCCCAGCAACGTAATCGCCCCAGCGGCGCCGGCGAGGAGGCCCGCCAACGACATCGTCAGGACGATCAGCCTGCGGGGGTACATGCCGGCGTAGCGCGCGGCGTCCGGGTTGGCGCCGACCGTCCGGATCTCGAAACCGAGCGTCGTCCGCGAGAGGAGCCACCAGACCAGGAGCACCGCCGCGAACGCCAGGGCGATGCCGAGGTGCCCGTTGCGCCCGATGAGCACCGGCAATGCGGATCTGCCGACGTCGCCGGTCAGCGGCTCGAGTGACGCCGGCGTGTCGAGCGGTCCGCTCACCGCCCAGGCGATGACGCCATAGGAGATGTAGTTGAGCATGATCGTCGTGACCACCTCGTGCGCACCCGAGGTGGCCTTGAGGATGCCCGGGATGAAGCCCCAGAAGGCGCCCGCGACGAGCCCGCCGAGGAGGGCGAGCGGCAGGGCGATGAAGGACGGCGAGTCGTTGAAGGCGACGCCCACCGCCACCGCGCCGAGGGCGCCGAGCAGGAACTGGCCCTGTGCGCCGATGTTGAAGAGGCCACATTTGAAGGCGAGTCCGACCGATAGGCCGCCGAGGATAAGCGGGGCGGTCGCGGCAAGGGTCCCGACGATCGCGTCAAGCCCTCCGAAGGCGCCCTCGAAGAGCGCCTCGTAGGCCTCGAGTGGGAGGCCAATGTCGATCGGCACCCCCGTGATGAGGAGCGAGCCATAGATCACGACGGCTCCGACGACCAGCGCGAGCCCGATGGCGATGACGGGCATGGCCGCGACCGCCCAAACGCGGCGCAGCATCGCCCGCCAGTCCGGTCGGCCACGCGCCAAGGCGTCGCTCATGCGGTCCTCTCCGGCGCGTCCGCCGCTTGGCGTCCACCGGTGGCCATCAGGAGGCCGACTTCATTCCTGTCGGCCGTGCGTCCGTCGAGCGTGGCAACGATTCGGCCGCGGTACATGACCGCGATGCGGTCGGAGAGCTCGAGCACCTCGTCGAGCTCTGCCGAGACGAGCAGGATGGCCGTCCCCGCATCGCGTTTTGCGACTGCCTGCCGATGGATGAACTCGATACTCCCGACATCGAGGCCGCGCGTCGGTTGGTCGAGGACGAGCAGCTTGAGGTCGCGGCTGAGCTCCCGAGCGACGACGATCTTCTGCTGGTTGCCGCCGGAGAGCGTGCTCGCCGCGACGGATGCCGACGGCGTGCGGATGTCGTAGCGCGCGATGTGCTCGGCGGCGTCGGCCAGAATGGCGCTCTCGACGCGGACGAAGCCGCGCGCATAGGGCGCCCGGTGATAGGCCGTGAGAACGAGGTTGTCGGCTATCGGGAAGGAGAGGACCAGCCCGAAGCGGTGGCGATCGGCCGGCACATAGGCGACGCCAGCGGCGTTGATCGCGCGCGGTGAGCGCCCGGTCATGTCGCGCCCGTCGAGCGTGACGGTGCCGCCGCTCGGCTTGCGCAGCCCGATGATGGCTTCGACAAGCTCGTCCTGACCATTCCCGGCTACCCCAGCGACACCGAGGATCTCACCGGCGCGAACCGAGAGATCGATGCCGCTGACGACCTCGCTGCCGCGGTCGTCATTGACGGTCATGCCGCGGACGTCGAGGGCGACGTCGGCCGGGTGTGATTCGCCGCGATCGACGACCAGATTGACCTCGCGACCGACCATCAGCTCGGCGAGGTCCTCCTCGTCCGTCTCGCTTGGCACCCGCTGGCCGACCACGCGGCCGCGCCTGATGACGGTGATCCGGTCGGCGATCTCGAGAACCTCGTAGAGCTTGTGGCTGATGAAGACGATGCTGTGGCCATCGCGCGCCAGGCGTCGGAGGACCTCGAAGATCTCCTCGGTCTCCTGCGGCGTGAGGACAGCAGTCGGCTCGTCGAGGATGAGAATGCGCGCATTCCGGTAGAGCGCCTTGAGGATCTCGACCCGCTGCTGCCAGCCCACGGACAGGTTGCCAACCTTTGCCTCGGGGTCGATCTCGAACCCGAACCGGCGCCCGAGCTCCACGATCCTTCGGTGAGCCTCCGTGCGGTCGAGAAAGACGGCATTGGCCATCGTCTCCTCGCCGAGGAGGATGTTCTCGGCCACGGTCAGCACGGGCACGAGCATGAAGTGTTGGTGGACCATGGTGATGCCCCGCGAGATCGCGTCCGCGGGTCCCGTGATGTGGACGACCTCGCCGTCGAGAAGAACATCGCCCTCGTCCGGGACGGCAAGTCCGTAGAGGATGTTCATGAGCGTCGTCTTGCCCGCACCGTTCTCGCCCAGCAGGGCATGGATTTCGCCCGGTCGGACGTCGAGATCGATTTCGTTGTTGGCCACGACGCCCGGGTATCGCTTGGTGATCCGGCGCATCTCGAGCGCCGGGGCGACGATGACGCTGTCCGATGTCATCGGCGACCTCGTCGAATTGGCTGCCTGGATAGGGATCGGGCCGGCCGTTGCCCGCCGGCCCGATCGCAACGATTCGGAACTGTGAGGTCTACTCCAGCTTGCCGCAGTCGACGGTATCGCCGTCGGCTGTGCTGGGGCACGTCTTCAGGGTGCCGGCCTTCATCGCAGCAAAAGCCTCATCGAGCTTCGCCGCCAGGTCGGCTGGCACCTGGCTCTCGAGATCGTGGAACGGGGAGTAGCCGACGCCGTCGCGGGCTGCGTCCCAATGGTCGTCGCCCCCCTTGGCGGTCCCGTCCACGATCGCAGCGATGTCCGCAGCCACGGACTTCGAGAGCTTCTTCTCCGCGCTTGTCACCGTGCACTTTGCAGTCGGCGGGTTCGAGAGGGCCTGGTCGACATCAACGCCGACGCCGATGATGCCCGCCTCGCAGGCGGCCTCGAGGATGCCGTTGCCGGTCTTTCCGGCGACCTGGAAGAGCACGTCCACGTCGTTCTGAGTGATGAACTGGCTGCCGAACGACTTGCCCGTGACCGGGTCGTCGAACGCCTTCACGAAGTCGCTCTCGGTAACGTAGTCAGTCGCGACCTTGATGTCGGGCTTGATGGATTTGGCGCCGAGCTCAAATCCCTGGATATAGCGGATGCACGGGCCACAGAGCGTGATGCCGCCGATGGCGCCGATGCTGTCCTTCTCGCTCATCGTCGCGGCGACCATGCCCGCCAGATAACCGGCCTGGTCTTCCTGGTAGCTGAGCTGGATGTAATTCGGCAGCTCCGCGCCCGGAGCTGGTGGCCCCTGGTCGACGCCAATGAACCAGACATCCGGATTGACCTTGGCCACGCAGCCAGTCGCGGTGCCGTTGGCGAAGCCGGCCGTCACGACGATGTGGTAGCCCTCGTCGACGTACTTCTGGATGTTCGGAATCCGATCGGCTGCCGAGGCCGGGGTGACGAAGGGGACCTCACCTGCGATGCCCAGAGCGGTGGCCGCCTCCTGGGCGCCCGCGTACGTATATTCGTTGAAGTTCTTGTCGTCGACTTTGCCGACGTCCGTTGCGACGCCGATCTTTATCTGCGACGTGTCAGTCGGGAGCGTTCGTTCCTCCCCGGAGTGCTTGGCAGCCCCGGCGCATGGGTCTGGCGCCGCCGACTCGGGCGCGGTTGTGCCGGCGGTGCTGCTACACGCGGCAACGACGAAGGCCAGTCCGCTGAACAGCGTCAGGCCCAATTTGCGGGTGCGCATGTTTCCTCCTCCAGCATCGTGATCACGACTCGCCCGTCCCTCACGGCGGGCTCCGTCATCACGATGGATCGATATCGGCCCACTCATGCGGGCCGACACTGGCGCGCATCCTACCGGCGTGGGACCGCCCGGGCAAGTGATTCGCCGGGTTCCGGAACGTCGCGCCCGATGGAGCATAGTCAGTCCGTGCGCGGACCGTTTTCAGCGGCCGGCGTGGCGAAGCTCGCGAAGCCGCTCGTCCGAGATCCCGAAGTGGTGGGCGATCTCGTGGTGGACGGTCTCGGTCACGCGCCGGGCGAGGTCGTCCGGGGTTCGCGAGGCGCGCAGCAACGGTCCCCGGAAGATGGTGATCTTGCTCGGATACGGGCTGTGGTCCGCCGCCCACGACGTCCGCGGCACGCCCTGGTAGAGGCCGAACAGGCCGTGCGCCCGGACTGACTGCAGCTGCTCCGGGGAGGCCTCGTCCTCGACGACGATCGCCACGCTGCCGAGGCGATCCCGGAAGACCTCGGGGAGGGACTCGAGGGCGGCCACGACGAGCTCCGCGAAGGGATCGTCCTCCGGCGGCTCGCCCTCAGCGCCCGGAGGCGACCAGCGCATCCAGGATGTCGCCAAAACGGGTGACCCCGAGGGACAAGTGGCCCTCGTCGTCGAACAGGTGCGGAATCGCGGTCGGGATGTGGCTCGCGAGCCACTGGCCGTGGCCAAAGGGCACCATCCGGTCGTGGCGGCCCTGCCAGACGTGGACGGGCACGCGGATTGCATCCAGGTCGAAGCCCCACGGCCGGATGAAGGCCATGTCGTCGTCGAACCAGCCCCAGTACGACTCGCGCAGCGCCTCGCGGCACATCGCGGCGGTCCAATCGGCGAATTCGCCGGTAAGGGCGCCACGGTCCACGTCGTCGATGAGATCGCCGAACGAATCAGCGACCTCCTCGGCCGTGACCTTGCGGAAGATGGGCCAGTTGCGCTCCTTGAACTCGATCAATGCGTCGGGGCCCTCGAGCGCGGCGTTGAACTCCGCGACATTCTCGGCGCCCGTGCCCTCGAGGTAGTCGAGGCCGTCGGCCGGATATGGCGCAACGCCGCCGATGGTTGCCACGGCGCGTATGCGATCCGGCAGGAGCGCCGCGGAGGCCAGCGCGTGCGGGCCGCCGCCGGACCACCCCAGCGTTAACGCGGTCCGCGCCCCGACATGATCGAGGACCGTCGCCACGTCGTCGACGACGTCGCCAACCGATCGGCCGGGGCGACGGGTCGACGACCCGTACCCGGCCCGGCTGAACGCGACGTAGCGCAGCCCGCGCTCGGCCATCGCCCGGATCGCCGGGTCGTACGGCACAGGTGCCGCTGGCGTGCCGATGTGGAAGAGCAGGGCATCGCCATCGGGCGGTCCCCCGAGATACAGGTCCAGGCTTCGGCCGTCGAGGGTCTGGACGGCCTCGCGGGTCGTGGTCACGTCGAGCATGGGCGCATGGTAGTCCCCGGTCTGGCTACCATGGACGACAGCGTGACCATCGCCCCGAACGACTTCACCCACCTCCACGTCCACTCCGAATTCAGCCTGCTCGACGGCCTCGGCCGGATCACTGAGCTGGTCGATTCGGCGGCCCAGCAGGGCTTCGATTCGCTCGCGCTGACCGACCACGGCGCGTTGTATGGCGCCGTCGCGTTCTACCAGGCGTGCCGCACCCGGAACATCAAGCCGATCATCGGCGTGGAGACGTACATCGCCCGGCGCGCCATGGCCGACAAGGAGGGCAAGGCCGACGCCCAGCCCTTCCACCTGGTCCTGCTCGCGAAGAACTGGACCGGCTACC
>JBEVDC010000185.1:0-3975 GCA_040514195.1 Candidatus Limnocylindrales bacterium
TCTTGATCAGTCGCAAGTCCAGCATACCAGCGGCGCCGGATGGCCATCATCGGGCCGGTTCGGTCTGCGGTGACGTCCAGCAACGCCCTCGTTGCTCGGTCGAGGCCGTCCCGATCAGCCAGCCGAAGCGCCATTCGCGCGACCCAGCGTGAAACCCAGCTAAAGTGCTGGGTGTCCGGCATCATGCTTTCGAAGGTTGCCCTGAGCGCCTCGTATGCGTGGGTCGGGTCATCGGGCCAGCCGAGCACCGCGTCGGTGGTCGCCGTCCAACCTTCGTTCTCCGGACGTCTTGACGACGAGCTGGTCGCCCCACGCTCGCGCAGGGCCGACTCGCGCTCGCCGCGAACGAGGTGCGCCCACGCAAGCGTCTCATGCCCGCCCGCCACCAGCTCAGGGTCCCCGGCACGGCGAGCGGCGTCGAGCGCCTCGATCGCGAGCGCGAGATGCTCGTCGAGCCGCCCGAGGTCGAACATCTCGAAGCTGAGACTTGTGGCGATCCATGCGATCGTGGCGACGGCCCCGTCGCGCCGCGCGAGCTGAAGCCCTTCCTCGAAGAGCGGCCCGACCTCCGTCGCTGGGTCACCCCGTTCGAAGTGCATCAGCGGGATGTTGATGTAACAGCGCGCCAGCAGTGCCCGGTCACCGGCCCGGCGGGCCATCTCGAAACTCTGCTCAAGGAGCTCGATGCCGTCGTCCATTTGACCGGTCTGCGTCTTGGTGAGGCCGATTTCGTGGATTGCCCAGCGCAGGGCTTCGTCGGAGGCGCTCGCTCGAGCATCTGCGACCGACCGTTCGAGGATCGGCGTCGCATCAGACGGGAAGCCGTTCCGCCACAACGTCCAGCCGAGGACGCGCTGGAGGTCCGCCCGACCACGGCTGGGCGGACCGGATTCGAGCGCCAGGATCCCTGCGCGCAGCGTCTCCTGGGCGCTCTCGAGCTGGTTCGACTCGTAGAGCGCTTCGCCGAGCGAGCTCTGCAGGCTGGCGCGAGTCTCCCGATCCTCGACCGTCGGCCCGGGGATGCGGTCGAACAGCTCGACCGCTTCGGAAAAGATCCCGACCCGCTCGGACGGCTCGGGCTCGTGCCACAGGTACGCGTAGTAGTCGACTGCGAGTTGGACCCGCTCCCGCGCTGGGGCATCCAGAAGGCGAGCCTGGTCGATGGCCAGGTGCTGCCAGCGTTCGGTCGCCGGCAGCGCCGAGACCGACGCGGCGCGGCGAGCGGCCCGGACGGCCGCTCCATACGTGAGCTCGCGCAGCTCCTGCAGCCCTGCCCCTGCCGGCGAGCCGGCCAGCTCCTCCTCGTAGGCAAGCGCGGCCGCCAGGTGGGCGGCCACGAGCTCGGCGAACTCGTCGATCCGATCGGCCAAGGCTGTCTCGGCCCAACGGGCGACGTCGACGTGGAGTGTCGCCCTATCGGTCTTGGGCAGAGAGTCGTAGGCCACGTCGCGGATGAGGACGTGCCGAAACCCGAACTCCGCCGCGCCCGCCAGTGACGAAGGCTGGCGTGGCACGACCAGCTCCTTGACCCGCAGCCGGCGGAGCAGGTCGCCGGTCGGCCCCGGTCCGAGCCGGCCGAGATGGGCGACCAGGATGTCCCAGAAGATCCGGCCGACGACCGCCGCGTTCTGAGCCAGGCGCTTCTCGTCGCCCGGCAAGCCGTCGAGCCGGGCTGCGAGCACCGCGTGCACCGACGACGGGACCTCGATCTCCTCGACCGGTCGGGCCAGCTCCCAGGCCCTGTCGGCAAGCCGAAGAACGCCGCGATCGACGAACATCCGGATGAGCTCCTCGGCGAAGAGGGGGTTGCCCTCGGCCAGGCCGACCACCCGATCTCGCAGCGATGCCGGCAGGCCTCCAGCGAGAAGCGCATCGACCAGCTCATCCGTTTCGCCGGTGCTGAGCGGCTCGAGGACGATGGCCGCCGCATTCGGGATCCCGCCACCCCACGTCGGCCGCTGGTCGAAGAGCTCGTGGCGCGCGAGGCAGAGGATGGCGATCGGGCCCTCGCCCCAGCGCGCCAAGTACTCGATGAAGTCGAGGAGACCCTCGTCGGCCCAGTGGACGTCCTCGAGGACCAGGACGAGCGGTGCCACGGCGGCGATGAGCCCCAGGTACCTCGTCCAGCCGTCGACGAGACGGTCGCGGGCCAGCGCGTCGCCCTCGAGGCCGAGCGTCGCCAGCAGGGCAGCCCGGGTCTCCGAGCTCCGCTCCGGGTCAAGCTCGGCCAGGCGCACGTCCAGCTTGGCGATGACGGTCGCCGGGGCGTCATCGTCGGCCGCCCGGATGTCGGCCTTGATCGCATCGGCGAGCGCCGAGTAGCTCGCCTGGGCATACGACAGACAGCGCCCCTTCCGCCAGTGGTAGGACTCCGGAAGGCCGTCGAGGTACTTCTCCAGCTCCCAGGTCAGCCGCGACTTGCCCACGCCGGCCGCACCGACGACCGTGACCAGCTGCGGCCGGCCGGTGGTGGCTGCCCGGCGGACGGTCTCCTTGAGTCGGTCGAGCTCGTCCTGGCGCCCGATGAGCGGCGCCTCGATCCCGAGCGGGCTACGCAGGCCGCCCCGGCGAGCCTTGACGCTCAACGCGCGCCAGGCGACGACCAGCTCTGCCTTGCCCTTGAGGGCGGCCGGCGGCAGCTCCTCGTAGTCGACCACGTCGTGTGTCACGGCATAGGTCGCCGGACCGACGACGACGGCGCCGGGCTCGGCCAGCGTCTGCAGCCGTGCCGCGGTATTCACGGCATCGCCGGTGACGAACAGGTCGCGCGCGCCAGACGCCCGATCCAGGTCGACGAGGACCTCGCCGGTCTCGATGCCGATCCGGATGCGTGGGTGCTCCTCTTCGGCGCCCTCGTCCTCGGCGAAGTGCCCGACGGCGGCCTGCATCTCCAGGGCCGCCCGGACCGCCCGCTCGGGGTCGTCCTCGTGGATGGCTGGCACACCGAAGACCGCCAGCATCGCGTCGCCGGCGAATTTCTCGATCGTGCCCTCATACCGGCGGACCTCCTCGGCCAGCCGCTCGAAGACGCCTCCGACCAGCCGAGAGACGATCTCGGGATCGTGAGTCTCGGCCATGGCCGTGGAGCCGACGAGATCGGCGAAGAGCATGGTGGCCATCTTCCGCTCGCGGGCCGGCTCCGCCGCCGGCTCGATGGCAGCACCGACCCCGGTCGGCGTGCCACAGGCCGGGCAGAAGCGAGCGTCACCGGGGAGGACCGTGCCGCACGCGTCACAGCTCGCCTCGACCGGCGCCCCACACGTCGGGCAGAAGCGCGTCCCCGGTTCGAGCTCGCGGCCACACGCGCGGCAGGTCATCGGCCCATCGAAGCCTGGGCGGCGTCCCAGCGCGTCTCGGGCAGCGGGCCGAGGGAGGGATGCAGGCCAATCTCGTCGGCGATGGTCATCGCGCGCTCGTTGGCGTCGCTCACCCGTCCGGCGCGTGCCGCGAGGATGGCAGCGTCGGCGAACGCGTAGGCGGCCAGCAGGCGATACCCGGCTGCGTCGAGCTCAGCCGCCGCCGCTTCGACATCGGTGCCGTCAGGATCGGAGACCAGGCCTCCGAACCACCGTCGACGAAGCTGCGACATCGGACCCGAACTCCCCGCTGTCACCTCGAGGAAGGCGCTGGTCGTGCGGGCGAGCCCGTCCCGATCATCGAGCCGGAGCGCCATGCGGGCGACCCCTCGTGCGACCGCATTGAACGCCTGTGCCTCCTGGGAGAGGCGTTCGAAGACGGTCCAAAGACTCCGGTACGCCCGTTGGGCGTCGTCCGCCCAGGCGAGGACGGCATCGAGGAGATCGGTCCAACCCGCGCCTTCGGCGCCCCTCCGCCCGGAGCGGGACAGCGCGGCCCACTCACGCATGGCTGCGGCGCGTTCGCCGCGGAGGAGATGACCCCAGACCAGGCACTCCCGACCCTGCGACGCGAGCTCGTCGTCTCCGGCGCGGCGAGCGGCGTCGATCGCCTCCGTGG
>JBEVDC010000229.1:0-7635 GCA_040514195.1 Candidatus Limnocylindrales bacterium
GCAGCCGCGTCAGTGGATGATCGACCAGCTCGGTGGGTCGTCTTCGCCCGGTTCGGATCCGCCGAACATGCCGTCGTCCCCGTTGGCCGTGATGGCCCTGAGTGTGGTCCTGTGGACCCAACCAGCGGCCCCGCTCGGGGTCCGCACGAACGTGTAGCTGCCCTGCTGGGCGACGATGTCCACCTCGTCCCCGCGATCGAGCCAGGCCACCTCGGTGCCACGCACCTCATCGGGCTGGTCGTAGACGCGCACCAGCCGATAGGTCACACGTGCCCGCTGTTCGGTCGCCTCGGCAGCTGCGGCGAAAACCATCGGGACGTGATCGGGGATGTCCCGGGTCGATGCCTTGCGCGCGGCCTGGAGCGAAGGCCGCCGCCAGCGCGGCATCTCCATCTCCCCATAGGGCGTCTCCGGCGTGGCCGCCGCAGCGGTCGCCACCAGCGCCACCCCGGCCGGTAGCTCGGGCATCGGCGAGGCGATGTCTCGGGGATCCATCGGCCCCGGCCCGAGCTCCGCGTAGCGACGCCGGGGGCGGCGCGATGCCAGCCAGATGAAGAGCACGATACCGACGATCGCCGAGAACGTCGTCAGGAGCACGGACCACAGCCACGGGAACTGATCGAACGGGCCGCCGCCGAGGCCACCCGCGCCGCCAGGCAACGATGGGCCGGACGAACCGACCGACGGCCCGCCGCGATCGATCGGGCCGGGGCCGAGAGCGATGGCGATCGGCGGCTGCGAGGCGGTCGGGTCAGGATCGAGATCCACCATCCGGGTCGAGGTCGGGTCCGGCGTGGCTCCGGGAGTCGCAGTCGAAGCCTGGGTCGCCTTCGGCCTGGGCTTGGTCGTGCTGCGTGGCCTGGTCGTCGCCGCAGGTTTCGGCTTTGGTTTGGTGGTCGGCTTCGGTATCGGCTTGGGCTTCGGCGTCGGCGGCAGGGCGACAACGATGGTGCCCGGCGAGACGCTGGAGAGCGTGACGGTCTTGGCGCCATTGCCCGACCCGCTGGTGGCGGCGAAGCTGTACGCGTAGGACCCGACCGCCAGGTTCCGGCTGGCGGTGAAGGTGACGCCGGCCTTCCAGCTCGAGCCTGCCGTCGTCATCGTCACGGGCCCGACGCCGGAGATGACGACGACGACACTAGAGGGCACACAGCCTGCGGTGTCGCTGTATTCGACCGAAAAGTGGAAGCCCGTGGACGGACCGCCGCTGCCAGGCGACACGGTGCCGGCGGTGAGACTGGGGTTGTGCGAGGCGCCGTTGCAGCTGGCCGCCACCGCGCGCGCCGCGGGGCCGCCGAGGAGCAGGACGACCGCGATCATCGTGGCCGTGAGGATCGCTGCGAGGCTGCGGTGGGCGGTCAGCGCGGCTGGCCGGGTTGAGATGTGTGACATGTTGCGTGGACGCACCCCTGAGTGGACCTTCGGCGTCGACCGTATCAGCGGCGGCGCGTGCGGCGAATGGCCCGAAGGTCCCGGGGTCCTGATCCCCGCCTAGGCCTATCCGCGCGCTCGACCGGTACCACAAGGGTCTGTGCGTGGACCGCGGTGCGGGACTACAACATGCCTCTCACGTCGGTGGCCTGCCGACGGCAAGATCTTGAGGTCGACACCGCACGTGGCCGTGCTTGACTGGAACGGCGAGGTCAGAGCCGAGACCGATAGCGCCGGCGTAGCATCGGTTCGCCGCCGCGTGGTCGTCGCCCTGGCCATCATCTTCGTCGCCCAGGTCGTCCTTTGGACGCTGCTGGGCGACCTCGAATCGGGCGAGGGCGAGGTGGACCCGTTCATCGCCCTGCTCCGGGTGGTCGTCATCGGCGGCGCGCTGCCGCTCCTCATGGTCGTGCTCGCGCGCGCCATCCTGGCGCCCGCCGAGCGACTCGAGGCCGCCCGCGACCACTTCCGCCAGGAGTACGACCGTGCGCGGCTGACGGCGCTCCTCGATCCACTCACGGGGCTCGGCAATCACCGTGCCTTCCAGGAGGAGCTGGCGCGACTCGTCGCGGACGCGCAGCGCGCCAAAGCTCCGCTCGCCCTGCTCCTGGTGGATCTCGACGACCTGAAACGCATCAACGACGAGCGCGGTCATGCTGGCGGCGATGCTGCCCTGGCCACGATGGGCCGGCTGCTGATGACGTCGATGCGTCATGCCGACCGGGCCTTTCGGATCGGGGGCGACGAGTTCGCCATCCTGATGCCCAACACCGATGCGATCGGAGCTCTCGCCATCGCCCGACGCTTGCTGGTGGCGGCGGTCGAAACGGCCGCACTCGAGCCGTCCGATGCGATCGAGGTATCGGACGCGCGCCAGAGACAGGATGCGCACGATGCGCCCCGGGCGGGCGCCCCCGAAACGCCCGATGACCGTGTCCCGCCGGAACTCTCGTTCTCGGGCGGCATCGCCAGTCTCGCCCCGGAGACCGGCGACAGCGGCCAGCTCTTCCGGCAGGCCGACGCGGCTCTCTATTGGTGCAAGCGCCATGGCCGGACCGACGTCCAGATCTTCGACCCGCAGCGCCATGGAGCCGCCGGCGACGCACGCACCACGCCCGAGCTGGCCGCGGCCGTGGCTGCGGTCGCGGATCGCCGCCTTTTGCGCCCCGTCTATCAGCCGATCTACAGCCTCGCCACGGGCAAGCCGATCGGCTTCGAGGGGCTCGTCCGGCCGCTGCCAGGCTCTGGATTCGCCGATCCGAACTCGCTGTTCATGGCCGCCGAGGTCATCGGGCGGACCGTGGAGCTCGACATGGCCAGCATCGCGGTCGTGGCCAGCCACGCCCGCGACCTGGGTGCGGACCAGTATCTGGCCGCCAACCTCTCGCCGCGTACCCTCGAGACCGACCAGTTCCATGCCGCCGATCTGGTGGCCATCTTCCGCGAGCATGGCATCGAGCCATCGCGCGTCGTCCTCGAGCTGACCGAGCGTGAGACGGTCGACGACATGAGCCGACTGCGGGAGAGCATCGCGGCCTGCCGAGCAGCGGGCTTCAGGCTGGCGGCGGACGACGTCGGTGCAGGCAACGCCGGGCTGCGCCTGCTGAGCCAGGTCCGTTTCGACATCGTCAAGATCGACCTGAGCCTGGTCCAGGTCGGTGTCCTGGAGGAGTCCTCGCGTGCCGTGCTGCGGGCGCTGCGCGACCTGGCCGACCGCTGGAGCGCCACCATCGTGGCCGAGGGCGTCGAAACGCCATCCCAGCTCGAGGTCGTCCACGGCCTGGGGATCGCCGCCGTCCAGGGCTATCTGCTCGGTCGTCCGGGCGACCGGCCGCGTGCCGATGACGTCGACGTCGACATGCTCATCGGCTCGGTGCGCTGGCGCAGCGACCTGCTGCCGGTTCCGGAGGAAGCGGAGGAAGACGAAGCGGCGGTGGGATCCTTCGGCTGAGCCGCGCTACGCGACGGTGATGCCGTCGAGGCCCTCCTCGGCCTCCGGATAGGGGAGGTGCAGGTCGTCGAGCGTGTCGGCCAGGATGTCGGCCACGGCCAGGTTCCGGAACCACTTGCGATTCGATGGGATGACGTACCAGGGCGCCGTAGCCGGCGAGCAACGCTCCAGCATCTCCTCGTAGGCCGCCGTGTATTCGTCCCACAGCGCGCGCTCGCCGAGGTCCGCGGTCGAGAACTTCCAGCGCTTGGTCGGGTCGCTGAGGCGAGCCTCCAGGCGCTCTTTCTGCTCGTCCCGGTCGATGAGCAAGAAGAACTTGATGACCGTGGTGCCCGTCTCGACCAGGAGCTGCTCGAATTCGTTGATCTGCTCGTAGCGCTGTCGCCAGGTCGCCTCCGGGACGAGCTCGTGGACGCGCACGACGAGCACGTCCTCATAGTGTGAACGGTTGAAGATGGTGATCGTGCCTTTGGGTGGCACGGGCTTGTGGGCCCGCCACAGGAAGTCGTGGGCCAGCTCTTCCGGCGTCGGGACCTTGAAGGCGACCACGTCGCATCCCTGCGGGTTGAAGGCGCCCATCACGTGGCGGATGGTTCCATCCTTGCCGGCCGTGTCGATGCCCTGCAGGATGACGAGCACGGCGTGCTCACCGTTCGCCCAGACGCGCTCCTGGAGATCGGTCAGGCGATCGACGCCCCGAGCCAGGTCCTCGAGCGCAGTCGACTTCTCGTGCCCGAATGTCTCGCCGGGGGGCCAGGCGGCGAGGTCGACCTTGGTTCCGGGGCGGACGAGGAGGCGCTCTCGGAGGGTCGGAGTGGTGCCAGCAGGCATGCCCGCAGGATAGCGGCTGCGGTAGCAAGGCAAATCGCGCTACGATCGGGAAGCCATGACCGCGATCACCGGGACCACGCCGCATCCCATCTACCTGGCCGGGCGCTGGGTGACGTCGCCGGACATCCTCGAGATCAGTGACCCGGCCCATCCCGAGGCTCAGGCAGGACGGACCTACAACGCGACGCCGGAGCAGTACGAGGAGGCGGTCGAGGCCGCCGTGGCTGCGTTCCAGGAGACCCGGCGTCTTCCCGCCTACGAGCGCGGCCGTGTCCTCCGTGAGATCAGCGCGGGCATCAGGGCCCGGCGGGAGGAGCTCGGCCGGACCATCGCGCTCGAAGCTGGCAAGCCCATCCGCGACGCCCTGGTCGAGGTCGATCGGGCGGTCCTCACCTTCCGACTCGGCGCCGAGGAAGCCGAGCGCATGACGGGCGAGACCATCCCGCTCGACCTGATGCCGACGTCACGCGGTCGTCTCGGCATCACGCGACGCTTTCCGATCGGCCCCGTCGCCGCCATCAGCCCCTTCAACTTCCCGCTCAATCTGGCCGCGCACAAGCTGGCGCCGGCCATCGCTTCGGGCTGCTCGATCGTCCTCAAGCCGCCGTCCAAGGATCCGTTGACGATGCTCGCCGTGGCGGAGATCGTGGCCGAGACCGGGCTGCCGCCGGGCGCCGTGAGCATCCTGCCCATGACCCGGGAGCTGGGTGACCGCATGGTGGCCGACGAGCGATTCAAGCTCCTGACCTTCACCGGCAGCCCGGCCGTCGGCTGGCGCATGAAAGCGCGGGCCGGCAAGAAGCAGGTCGTCCTCGAGCTGGGCGGCAACGCCGGGGTCATCGTGGACCGCAGCGCGGATCTCGACTGGGCGGTCAAACGCATCCTCGTCGGCGCCTTCACCTACGCGGGCCAGGTCTGCATCAGCGTCCAGCGCCTCTTCGTCCACGACGAGATCTGGGAGCCGTTCATGGAGCGGCTGGCCGAGGGTGCCCGAAACCTGCGCTCAGGCGACCCGCTCGACCCTGAGACGGTCCTCGGCCCGATGGTCGACGAGGCCCAGGCGCAGCGCACGCAACGCTGGGTCGAGGAGGCCGTCGCATTGGGCGGCCGGGTCATCACTGGCGGACGTGCCGAGGGCGCATTCTTTCCCGCCACCGTCCTGACGGATGTACCGACGCAGGCACAGATCTGCTCGAACGAGGCCTTCGCGCCGGTCGTCGTGGCCTTCCGCTTCGACGACTTCGACGATGCCATCGGTGGGGTCAACGATTCCGACTACGGGCTCCAGACAGGCGTCTTCACCAATGATCTGACCCATGCGCGCCGCGCCTTCGAGGAGCTCGAGGTCGGCGGGGTCATCGTCAACGACGTTCCGACCTACCGCATCGACCACATGCCATACGGCGGCGTCAAGGACTCCGGCATCGGCCGCGAAGGTCTCCGCTGGGCGATCGAAGACATGACCGAGATCCGCATCATGGTGCTCGCCGAACCGACGTAGACCCACGGCCGGACCTTGGTACCCCCGGCAGACGCCGGTCAGCCCATGGCGTCGCGGGCCGATTTCGGGTTGGATGGTGCCTTGCCGCTCCACCGCCCCATCGCGACCTCTCGGGGCGGAACCGGTGGTCGCGCCGACGACCGCGTGAGCGGCCAGCACGAGATGGATCGAGGCCCCATGCCGAAGGCACGCACACGGTGAGGTCCGGCCGCACGCGCACGCCGGAGCCGCTGCGTCTCGTCCGAGTGCGCCTGACGCTGGTCATCCTGGCGACCGCCGTGCTCCCCCTGGCGCTCGCACTGGTCGTCCTGCCGGCGCTCGACAGCGCCGACCGGAACGGCGAGCAGTCGAGGGTCGGGGCGGCCAGCACGTCCCTTGCCGCGGCGGTCGGGACCGAGCTGGAACGCGCCCGCGGGGCGCTCCTCATGGCCTCCGCCAACGGCGCCGTGGCAGACGCCCTACGGCCGAATGCGGTCGTGGCATCGTCCGACCCGCGCCTGGTGGCCATGGCCGCGGTGGCCGGCGACTCGGTCGAGCACATCGCCGTCGTCGCCACCGACGGGACCGAGCGGATCCAGGTCCGAGACGGAACCGTCGTCGAGCCTCAGCCAGCCGCTGGCAGCCCTGCCTCGCCGGTCCGGCTGGCCGACGTGCTGGCCCTCGGCCCAGGACAGGTGGTCCGATCGGAGCCCTTCGACGGTCACGACGGAGACCCGCGGGTGATCCTCGCGGCGCCCGTCATCGGTGCCTCGGGTTCGACCCTCGGTGCCGTCACCTTCGAGGTCCCCCTGATCCGATTGCTCGCCAACGGCGCCGTAGGCGACCCGGAAGGCGGCTATGCCCTCATCGTCGATGCCGCCAGCGGGGATGTGATCGCCGACAGCCGCGCCAAGAGCGGCCACCCTGGCGAAGTCGTGGCGGCCGGGTTGCCCCGGCTGGATCGTGCCGTCTTCGGGGCCCTGGATCGCGCTGGGGAGGTCGTGGCGACGCTCTTCTCGGATGGTTGGAGCGTCGGGCTCGCGCCACTCCGGGCGTCGGCGCCCGGATTCGACGATTGGGCCGTCGTCGTCGCCAGGCCAGCCGGATATCTGCCTATGCACCTCCTGGTGCCGCTCGCTCTCCTGATCGGCGTCCTGATCGTGCTCATCGCCTGGATGTCGCGCCAGGTCATGCGGCCGGCCGCCGAACTGGAGCGGTCTCGCGTCGAGCTTCGCCGGCTCTACGAACGGGCCAAGGTCGACGCACTGACCGACAGCCTGACGGGGCTTGGCAATCACCGCGCCTGGCAGGAGGCGTCGGCGCGCGAGGCCGAGCTTTCGCGGCGTCACGGGACCACGACCGCCCTCGTGCTCATCGACCTCGACGACTTCAAACGCGTCAACGACGTCACGGGCCACGGCGCCGCGGACGAGCTGTTGCGCGGCTTCGGTGCGCTCATGGCCAAGACCATCCGCTCGACGGACCGCGCGTTCCGGGTCGGGGGCGACGAGTTCGCCATCGTCATGCCGCACGGCGACGCATCGAGCGGTCTGATCCTTGCTCAGCGCCTGCTTGAGGCCGCCCTTCGACCCGACGACGCGAGCCCGCTCGGCCGCTCGCTGGCCTTCTCGGCGGGCGTTGCAGCCACCCCGCTCGTCACCCCGGAGGCCGGCGAGTTGTTCGCTGCCGCCGATGCCGCGCTCTTCTGGGCCAAGCGCCACGGTCGCGCGGCGGTCGAGGTCTACGATCCCGGCCGGCACCGTCCGCAGCACGCCGCCGCCGGAGCGGCGGTCGTCGATCGCGTCGGCGACGTCATCACGCGGCGCGCGCTGCGACCGGTCTTCCAGCCCATCATCGACCTCGCGACCGGGCGCGTCCTGGGCTACGAGGGCCTGGTCCGACCGACAGCCGACGCGGGCTTTGCTGATCCTGGCAGCCTGTT
>JBEVDC010000238.1:0-7199 GCA_040514195.1 Candidatus Limnocylindrales bacterium
CCGGGCTCGGAACCGGCGGTCCTCTTCGTCCTCGACGCCACCACCGGGCAGAACGGCCTGGTGCAAGCGGAGGCGTTCCATGAGGCCACCGGACTGACCGGCATCGTCCTCAGCAAGCTCGACTCGACGTCCAAGGGTGGCATCGTCTTCGCCATCGAGCGGGCGCTCAGCGTGCCTGTCCTCTTCGTCGGCGTGGGAGAGCGGCTGGAAGACCTCGTGCCCTTCGAGCCCGACGCCTTCATCGAGGCGCTCTTCGCCATCTGAGGCCGGCTCAAGACAGCCCGGTCGACCTGGCCGTACACTTGCAGCACCTCGGTGTCGCCAGAATCCGCGCACCAGCCGAACGGCCAAGACCGTCGATCGGCCCACGCTCACAGGGAGAACCGCCGCCTTCGTGTTCGACACGCTCAGTGAACGCCTGCGCAAGACCCTTGCCGGACTGACCGGCCGCGGTCGTGTCAGCGAGGCCGACGTTGATACCGCTATGCGCGAAGTCCGCCTCGCGCTGCTCGAGGCAGATGTCAACTACAGGGTGGTCAAGGACTTCGTGGCGCGGGTCCGGGAGCGAGCCATCGGGGCGGAGGTCCTCGAGAGCCTGAACGCGGGCCAGCAGGTCATCAAGATCGTGCACGAGGAGCTGACCGCCTTGCTCGGGGCCGGCGACCGGACCTTCCGCCTGATGGGCTCACCATCGGTCGTCGCCATGGTCGGTCTCCAGGGTTCCGGCAAGACGACATCGTCAGCCAAGCTTGCCCGTCACCTCGTGCGGCAAGGCCGTCGGCCGCTGCTGGTTGCAGCTGACCCCTATCGACCCGCCGCCATCGACCAGCTCGTCGCGCTCGGGCGCAGTCTGGACATCCCGGTCCATGCCGCTGCCGTGGGAACGCCCGTCGTCGACATCGCGCGCGGCGGCCTGGCCGAGGCGCGGCGCAGTGGGCGCGACACCGTCATCCTCGATACCGCTGGCCGCCTGACCGTCGACGCCACGCTCATGGCGGAGATTCGCGACCTTGCCTCCGCTGTCGGGCCGAGCGAGACGCTCCTCGTCGTCGATGCCATGGTCGGTCAGGAGTCGGTGGCCGTGGCGGAAGCGTTCAGCGATGCCGTGCCATTGACCGGCCTCGTGCTGACCAAAGTCGACGGGGATGCGCGAGGCGGGGCTGCGCTCTCCATCAGCGCCGTGACGGGCGTGCCCGTCAAGTTCCTGGGCACCGGCGAGAGGACCGACGCCCTCGAGGTCTTCCACCCCGACCGGTTGGCTGGCCGGATCCTGGGCATGGGCGACGTGGTCTCGCTCGCCGAGCGCGCTCAGGAGACATTCGACGCGAACGAGCAGGCCAAGCTGGCCGAGAAACTGCGCAAGAACCAGTTCACGCTCGACGACTTCCTCGACCAGATGCAACAGCTCAAGAAGATGGGACCGGTCGGGCAGCTGCTCGACATGATCCCCGGCATGGGCGGTATGGCGAAGGAAGCGCAGGGTGCGGTCGACCGGGGTGAGCTCACGAGGGTCGAGGCCATCATCCGCTCGATGACGCCGTCCGAACGGCGGGACCCGTCGATCCTCAACGCCTCCCGCCGCCGCCGCATCGCCAGCGGCTCGGGAACGACCCTGCCCGACGTGAATCGGCTGGTCAAGCAGTTCGGCGAGATGCAGAAACTCATGAAGCAGCTCGGATCGGCACAGCGCCGCGGCGGGCTGCCGTTCGCACGCTGACGAAGGGACCCCGATGACCGACGAGCACGACCGACCGATCGCGACACCGCCGCCAGAGCCGGCCGCGGAGCCGCCTGCGCCAGCAACGCCACCGGCGGCCACGAACCCGGACCTTCCTGCGCCAGAAGCCCCCGCGCCAGCCACGGAGCCGCCTGCGCCAGGAACGCCGCCTGGCATGGCCGCGGAGCCGCCTGCGCCCGATGTCGCACCGGCCGCGCCGGCCGTCCCGGCGGCTGGCCCGCCGCTCGACCCGACCGCCGACCAGCCATCGTCACCATCGGATGCTGGCCAGAGCCGTCGTCGCTGGGCCGTGGCCATCGGCGTCGTCGCCCTGATCGCGGCGGGCATCGGCCTCGTGGCCTTTCTGGCCGGGCGGGGCGGGCTTGTCGCCATCGCGCCTCGCTATCTGCCCGCCACGGCCGTGATCTACTCGGACGTTCGATTCGACCTGCCAGGCGCGCAGCGCCAGGAGGTCAGCGAGCTGCTCGCCCGCTTCCCTGGTTTCGAGGACGCCTCGACGCTCGAGCTCAAGGCCGACGACACCTTCGACCGCCTCGTCAAGTCCGCGACCGAGGATGAGATCTCGTACACGGGCGACATCAAGCCCTGGTTCGGCGGTCAGGTCGCGGTCGCCATGACCGGGCTGCCGAACCTCGGCTCCCTCATCTCCGGCGGCGGTGCCGGGCTCGAGGTTCCGGTCATCGGGCTCATCAGCGTCAAGGACGCGGGCGCCGCGGAAGCCGCGCTCGATCGGTTCGCCGTCGAAGCGCAGGCCGCAGGCATGACCGTGGTGACCGGGGAGGTCGACGGTCATCCGACTTGGACGATCGGCGACGCGGGAGGCACGAACGCCGGACCCCGTTCGGCAACGGTCACCCTGACGTCCGACATGCTCATCGTGGGCATGGACGCGGCCGCCGTCGCGGAGAGCGTCAGGCTGGGCACGCAGGGCGGGGCGAACCTGGCCGGATCGTCGGCCTTCACCGACGCCACCGCCGCTCTGCCCGAGGCCCGACTCGCGACCCTCTACGTCGATGGCGCCGGGCTGAAGCTCGCAGGTGGTGCCCTGACCTCGGTGCCGGGCCTCGAGGCGGCGCTCGAGTCCATCCCGGTCTCGGTGGCCGGCGCGCTGACCGTCACCGACGGCACCATCACCGCTACCGCGCAAACCGTGCACCCGGAAGGCGCGGTTCGCGTCGTCGACACCCCGTCGACCCTGGCCGGCTTGGTGCCTGGAACGTCGCTCACGTATCTCGAAGTCCACGATGTGGGCACGGCCGTGAACACGCTCCTCGCGCGGGTCAAGACCCAGCCCGACATCGAAATGCTGGGGTTACCGATCGAGTCGATCGAGAGCCTGCTGGGCGCCAAGCTCGAAGACCTCTTCACGTGGGTCGGCGACACCGCCGTCGTGGGCTGGACGGCTGGAGCGCAGCCAGCCGGCGCCATCGTGGCCGAAGTCACGGACGCGACCGCCGCAGACGAGCGCGTCAGGCAACTGCAGGCCTTCCTCCAACTGGCCGACATCGGCGGCTCGGTCACGACCTCCACCTCGAGCCACGCCGGTGCGACGATCACCAGCGTGAACGTCACCGAAGCGGGCCAGGACGTGACCGTCAGCTTCACGCTCAGTGAGGGCACGTTCGTCCTGGGCCTCGGGGAGGCGAGCGTCGAGGCGGTCCTCGACGTCACGCCCCAGACGGCGCTGGCCGCCGACCCCGGTTACCAGGCCACCATGGCGGCCGCCGGCCCGAGCACGAACGCCGGTTCGGCCTATCTCGACCTGCGTGGCATCCGGGAGGCCATCGAGCCCGTCATCCCGGCCGATGAGCGCGCACGCTATGAGCAGGAGGTCAGGCCCTGGCTCCTGCCCTTTGACCAACTCGGCTCGGTCACCTTCCAGGACGGATCGGCCACCGTAGGCCAGACCGTCATCACCACCATGCAGCCCTAGAGGAGGGAAGCGCCACCGTGGCAGTCCGTATCCGTCTCACCCGTGTCGGTGCAACGAAGCAACCGGCCTATCGAGTCGTCGTGACCGACGGGCGCAGCGCCCGCGACGGCCGGTCCATCGAGACCATCGGCCACTACAACCCGCGCACCAAGCCGGCCGAGGTCAAGATCGACGCCGAGCGGGCGACCGCCTGGCTGGCCAAGGGCGCGCTGCCCTCGGAGACCGTCGAGCGCCTGTTCCGGCAGACCGGCATCCTGCCAGGTACCAAGGGAGCGACCGATGGCAGCCGCTGATCTTGTCGCCTACGTGGCCAAGCACCTGGTCGACGATCCTGACGCCGTGGTCGTCGAGGTCCACGACGAGCCAGACGGGAAGGTCATCGAGCTCCACGTCGCGGAAGGCGATATGGGCAAGGTGATCGGCCGCAACGGCAGTGTCGCGAAGGCCCTGCGCACGCTGCTCAAGGTCATGTCAGCCCGCGAAGGCGAACCGATCTCGCTGGAGATCGTCTGACGTCCCGTCCGGCCGACGACACGCCCGATCGCCTCGTCGTCGGGCTCGTCCGTGGCGTCCAGGGCCTTGGCGGCACCGTCCGCGTCGAGGTCCTCAGCGACCGCCCTGAGCGCTTCGAGCCGGGCAGCACCCTGTTCCGTGAGGGGGAGGAATCGCCCTTGACCGTGATCTGGCGGAGCGCCGACGGGCCAGGCCTTCTGCTGCGCTTCAAAGAGGTCACGACGCGCGAGCAGGCGACCGCCCTGCACGACATCTACCTCGAGGCGGAGATCGGCGACAGAGCACTGGCGGACGACGCCGTCTGGTGGCACGAGCTGGAGGGCGTCGCGGTCAAGACACGCGAAGGGGAGCCGCTCGGCGTGGTCGAGGATGTCTTCCGCTCCGGTGGCGGCGAGGTGCTCGTCATCACCGGAGGTCGCCGGGGTGAGGTCCTGGTCCCGGTCGTGAGCAGCATCGTGGTCGACTTCGCACCACGGGAGGGACGCATCGTGGTCGACGGCGAGGCGCTCGGTCTCGAGCCGGAGCGGGTGCGCCGCCCGCGTGGCCGCCGCTCGTCGCGTGCGGCATCGAGCCGCAGCAGCCCGAACGCTGGGCCGACCGAAGCGGCCGAGTGATGCTCGAGATCGACGTCGTGACGCTTTTCCCGGAGGTCATTCCGGGTCCGCTGACCCAGTCCATCCCGGGCCGAGCCATGGACCGGGGCCTGGCTCGCGTCACGCCCCACGATCTTCGTGAATGGGGCATCGGTCGCCATCGCAGCGTCGACGACTATCCCTACGGCGGTGGCCCCGGCATGATCCTGCGCCCGGAGCCCGTGGCAGGTGCGCTTGGCACCTTGCGGCACGCAGCGTCGATCGTCATCCTCATGGACCCGGGCGGCGAGCCCTTCCGCCAGGCGCGCGCCCAGGACCTGGCTCGACGCTCGCACCTCATCATCATCTGCCCTCGCTACGAGGGAGTGGACGAGCGCGTCCGTCCCCTCGTCGACCTCGAGCTGTCGATCGGTGATTACGTCCTCTCTGGCGGCGAGCTGCCCGCCCTCGTCGTCATCGATGCCATCCTGCGCCTCCTGCCCGGAGCCATCGACGAAGCTTCGACCGAGGACGAGTCGTTCACCCATGGGCTGCTCGAATACCCGCAGTACACGCGGCCGGCCACGTTCAGGGGCGAGGCCGTGCCCGGGATCCTGCTCAGTGGCGACCATGGCGCGGTCGACCGCTGGCGCCACGAGCAGGCGCTCGAGCGGACCCGACGACGGCGACCGGACCTCCTCGGGGGACCACCCAGCGAATGAGCTGGGTCGCGACCCTCAGGGCCGCGGTGCGTGACGGCTGCCAGCCCCGCCTGGTCGCGCCGGAGGCTCGTGCTATACTTCCGCCTCGCCACGGGCGCCCAGCCGCCTGCCGACTCGATCCCATCCGGCTCGACCCTTCAGTGAGTAGCGCCCTGTGAACGTCCTCGACCAGCTCAGCGCGGAGCAGATCCGCAGCGACCTCCCGGAGCTCGCCTCCGGTGACACCGTGCGCGTCTCGGCCAAGGTGGTGGAGGGCAACCGCGAGCGGATCCAGGTCTTCGAGGGGACGGTCATGCGCCTGCGGGGAGGCGGCATCACCCGCTCCATCACCGTGCGCGCTCTGCGCAGCGGCGTCGGCGTCGAGCGGACCTTCAAGATCAACTCACCGCGTATCGACAAGATCGAGGTCGTGCGTCACGGCGTCGCGCGTCGCGCGCAGCTCTACTTCCTGCGCAAGCGCGTCGGCAAGGCCGCCTCGCTCCGCGAGCGCCGCCCCGGCTGACATCGGGCCGGCGGGGGTAGGATGGGGCCCGTGCCGGACACCCGAACCTCTGACGCATGGGCGTGATCGTCCCGCGTCTTCGCCCCGAGCACGGGCTCTGGCGATCGGGCCTGCGCCGGGTCGTCGGCGTCGACGAGGTAGGCGTGGCGCCGACGTGCGGGCCGGTCGTTGCAGCGGCCGTGATCATGCCGCCCAACGGTCGCAAGATTCCCGGCGTGCGCGACTCCAAGACGCTCTCCGCGGTGCAACGTGAACGGCTGGAGCCGTTGATCCGGCGGCGCGCCCTCGCTGTCGGGGTCGGCGCTGCCTCGGTGGCCGAGATCGACCGCCTGAACATCTATCACGCCACACACCTGGCCATGCGGCGCGCGATCGCTCGCCTCGGTGGCCACGACCACGTCCTCGTGGATGGCAACCGCATCGTCGGGTTCGAAGGGCACGTCGGGCCGTACACGTCCATCGTCGACGGCGACGCCACCTGTTACTCCATAGCCTGTGCCTCGGTCGTGGCCAAGGTCGTGCGCGATCGCCTCATGACACGCCTGGCCGCCCGCTACCCAGGCTATGGCTGGGAGCACAACGCCGGCTACGCCACTGCCGACCACCGGGAAGCGCTCGCCACGCTGGGCCCGACACCCTTCCACCGGCGCAGCTTCGCGGCCGTCCAGGCGGCGATCCATGGATCGCAGCTCGGCTTCGGCCTCGCCGATGTGGAGGGCGACCCAGGGCGGGCTGGGGCGCTCGACACCGAGCTTCCAGATGACCTCGGGGCGATCGTCGTCCTGGACCTTGATGCCCGGACGGCTGCCGGCTTGGCTGGCCTCGCCCTCGAGCGAGATCCGGAGCTGGCCGTCGCCGACGCCTAGCGCAGGCGTTCCAGCCGCTCGCCCGGCATGGCCGCCGCGACGTGGACGCCGGGCGCGCTGATCGCCGCGTAGGCCGCGAACTCGTGTGGCGGCTGGACCAGCCGGCTGCGCAACACCCGCCCGCCGCCGCGGAGCCAGTACGTGCCCCAATGGATGGGCACCGCCACCCTGGGCCGGATGAGCTTGAGCGCCTCGGCGGCACGGAACGGGTCCATGTGCCCTGGCCCGAGCCTCGGCCCCCAACCCCAGATCGGCAGGAGCGCCAGGTCGAGGTCCTCCATCTCCGCCATCTCGGGAAAGATGTCCGTGTCACCCGCGAAGTAGATCCGGTGCTCCCGATCCTCGAGCAGGAA
>JBEVDC010000181.1:0-11188 GCA_040514195.1 Candidatus Limnocylindrales bacterium
CTCTTCGTGGAGCTGACCGGCGAGGACTCGGACGCGGCGCTCGTCCTCACGACGCTCATCCTGGCGACCACGTTCACGCCCATCAAGAGCTGGCTGGAGGCCCGCGTGGCCGCGCGCAAGAGCGTCATCGTCGGTCCGGCGGCAGTCGAGCCCGCGGCACCCCCATCGCTCGACGTCGACCAGGCCGAGCGGGTCGCCGAGCGAGCGGCGGCCATCGTCCTGGCGCAGCTGGCCGACCCCGAGCAGGCGCGCGGGCGACCCGCGGCATCGCCCGAGGCACGACCCGCGACGCTAGAATGACCGTGGGGTGCCGGTGACACCGTGCGCGTGCGTGCCCGGAGGCACCTGACCGCATCCCCACGGACGCCGCACTCGAGCGCATGAGGACCGCGTGACTGGACTCTGGTACGTGATCGGCTTCGCCTTCGCCGGCTTCACGTTCGTGTTCATCACGATCGGCGCCAGCTGGCTGCTGACCCATCGCAGTCGGGGCGACCGCCACAAGGGGCTGCCCTACGAATCGGGCATCGATACCTTCGGCGACACCTGGGGGCGCTTCGGGCTGAGCTTCTACATCTACGCCTTGCTCTTCGTGGCCTTCGACATCGAGGTCATCTTCATCTTCCTCTGGGCGCTCATCTTCAAGGACATCCTCGTCGGCGGCCTGTTCTCGATGTTGCTCTTCGTGGCCATCCTCCTCATCGGGCTTGGCTACGCCTGGCGCAAGGGCGTCCTGACGTGGAAGTGACGTCAGGGCGGGACCCGACCCCCAGCTCCGAGGCCACCGCAGTTCCGGCCGTGCCGACCGCACGTGCGGACCCCGAGGCGGCCGTCGGCGAGGCTGGCAACGCCGCCCTGACCCCGGCCCCGTCGGGAACGGTCACGGCGCCGATCGTGGTCGCCAACGCGGTCTGGGCCGCGGCCGATCCGAAGGCCTACCTGGGCGGACGCGTGCCGACGGTGGCGCACCTGGCGGAGGTCGAGGTGGGCTACGACCGGAGCGACAACGCGCGCTGGTCGGGCGCCCTCGAGGTCATCCCCACGACGGCCGACTATGTCCTCGACCTCATCCGCGTCAACAGCCTCTGGCCCCTCCTCTCCGGCCTGGCCTGCTGCGCCATGGAGATGATGTCGGCGGCCACATCCGTCAACGACATGGACCGGTTCGGCATGTTCCCCTTCCGGGCCAGCCCTCGGCAGGCGGACGTGCTCATCGTGGCCGGCACGCTGACGACCAAGATGGCCGGCCCGCTCATCCGACTCTGGGAGCAGATGCCCGAGCCGAAGTGGTGTGTGGCGATGGGCGACTGCACCTGCTCAGGGGGGCGCTACAAGCGCTCCTACTCGACCATCCAGGGCATCGACCGCGTGATGCCCGTGGACGTCTACGTGCCCGGGTGTCCACCCCGCCCGGAGGGCCTCATCTACGGCATGCTCAAGCTCCAGCAGCTGATCATGGACCGCCGCGGCCACTGGCGCGATCGCGTCATCGGGCCGACCGTTCCGGACGGCGTCTGAGCCGTCCGAGGGAGTCGTCGCCATCGACACCGCCCTGAAGCGCCGTCTGGAGAACACCCTCGCCGATCACCTGGCTGGGCCGGTCACGCAGCGCCACGACACGACCGAGATCCGCATCACGGCCGGCGCTGTGACCGACGTCATGCGCACGCTCCACGACGACCCGGCGTTCCGGTTCCGCCTGCTGGCCGACCTCTGCGGCGTCGACACCGGGACCACGATGCAGGTCGTCTACCACGTCTGGTCGGATGCCACGCCGGACTGGCTGCGCATCATCGTCGTCGACCTCCCGCGCCACGATCCGCGGCTGCCCTCGATCACGTTCCTCTGGAAGGGCGCCGAGTGGGCCGAGCGCGAGGCCTACGACATGTTCGGCATCATCTTCGAGGGCAACCGAGACCTGCGCCGGATCTACATGCCGCCCGACTACGTGAGCTTCCCCCTGCGCAAGGACTTCCTCTTGCCCGACGACGCCTCACGCTCCCCAGGCATGGGCATCCGCCACATGGAGCAGGCAGCCGACCCGGTCGGTGGAACCGTTCGCCAGGCACGGACGGACTGAGCGATGACGACCGAGCCGAAGACCCGCATCCGCTCCCTCGACGACCCGCTGCTGATGGTCGATACGCCCGCGACCATCTATGACGCCATCCCGCCCTACCCGCCGCGGACCGAACGCGAGGCCGAGTTCTACGCCCTGCGCGAAGGCGAGATGCTGGTCAACCTCGGCCCGCAGCATCCCTCCACACACGGCGTCCTGCGCGTCGTGCTCAAGATCGACGGCGAACGCGTGGTCGACCTCGATCCCGTCCTCGGCTACCTCCATCGCGGCGTCGAGAAGATCTGCGAGAACAGCGACTGGCACATGGTCGTCAGCCATTGCGATCCACTCGAGTACATCGCCTCGATGTTCAGTGAGCTGGTGCCGGTCATGGCTGCCGAGCAGCTGCTCGACGTCCGCGTGCCGCGCCGCGCCGAGTACATCCGCGTCCTGGCCTGCGAGCTGAACCGGATCTCCAGCCACGCGCTCTTCATGGGCTGGCTGGCGCTCGACCTGGGCGGCCTGACACCCATCCTCTACGGTTTCATCGAGCGCGACGAGATCGTCGAGATGCTGGCCGCCCTGACCGGCCAGAAGCTGCTCTTCAACTACATGCGCATCGGCGGCGTCAACGGCGACCTGAACCACGAGTTCCTGAGCCGGCTGGGCGACTGGATGGCCCACGCAGGGCAGCGCATCGAGGACAGCCAGACGCTCATCAACGAGAACGAGATCTTCGTCAAGCGCACGAAGGGCTTGGGCGTCGTCGATCGTGAGACTGCGCTCCGGATGTGCCTCTCCGGCCCGCCGCTGCGCGCGACCGGCATCCCGTACGACGTGCGCCGAGCCCATCCCTACAGCGTCTATCCGGAGCTGGAGTTCGAGATCCCGACGCGCGAAGAGGGCGACTCATACGCGCGCTACCTCCTCCATCTCGACGAGATCAAGCAGAGCATCCACATCATCGACCAGGTCCTGCACAAGATGCCCGATGGGCCGATCACCGCCAAGCTGCCGCGCCTGCTGCGACCGCGGCCGGGGCGCGCCTTCGCGGCCATCGAGAGCCCGCGCGGCCACTACGCCGTTTACGCCATGAGCGACGGCTCCGACCAGCCCTTCCGGCTACGGATCCACGACCCGTCGTACTTCAACCTCCAAACGGTCGGGCTGCTGACGCCCGGCCACCTGGTGGCCGACACGATGGCCATCATGGCCAGCCTCGACCCGATCATGGGTGGGGTCGACAAGTGAACGCCATCTCCCGTCCCTGGAACCGCCTGACGCTGGCCGGGAAGGTCATCCTGCCGCTCCTCTTCCTGCTTGCGGCGATGACCCTGCTGCTGCTCGTCGGCGTCGCCCTCGGCCCGATCCCCTACCTGGCTGACCTGGCCTACGACACTGTCGTCGCCAACCTCGGCATCGTCCGATTCGTGGGCTCCGTGACGGCCATCCTGCTGTTCACGGTGCCGACCGCCTTCATCATCATCTACCTCGAGATGAAGGTCATCGCCCTCATGAACATGCGCCTGGGGCCGAACCGCGTGGGACCGTGGGGCACGCTCCAATCGACGGTCCACGGCTTCAAGGTGTTGGGCAAGGAGGACTTCACACCGACCGGCGCGGACGTCCCGGTCTTCACCCTTGCGCCCGCGGTCGTCTACCTGGCGGTCGTGATGGCCTTCCTGGTCCTGCCCTTCGCACCCGGGCTGGTGGGCGCCGACATGAACATCGGCCTGCTCTACTTCTTCGCCGTCGGCAGCCTCGGCGTCGTCGGCCTGATGATGGCCGGCTGGTCGAGCTTCAACAAATACAGCCTGCTCGGGGGCCTGCGGGCGGCGGCCCAGATCGTGAGCTACGAGATCCCGCTCACCCTGGCCGTCGTCGGCGTCGTGCTGCTGGCGGGCACGTTCAGCCTCAACAGCATCGTGCTCGAGCAGAACGGTAGTTTCCTCGACTGGTACGCCTTCCGCCAGCCGCTCGGCTTCCTCATCTTCTTCATCGCCGCCGCGGCCGAAGGGGCGCGGACGCCCTTCGACCTGACCGAGGCCGACTCGGAGATCGTGGCCGGCCCCATGACCGAGTACAGCGGGATGCGCTACGGCTTCTTCTACTTCGCCGAGTACGTCAACGTCTTCCTGCTCTCGGCCCTGACGGTGGTCCTCTTCCTTGGGGGCTGGAACGCGCCATTCGACCTCGGCGGCCTGCTCGCCCAGGTCGGCCTGACCGTCGACCCTACATTGGCGCCGGGCCAGCTCGGCATCGGGCTCCTCTTCGGCGTCGCCCTCGTGCCGCCCATCGTCATCCTGGCCATCGCCCTGCCCATCTGGGCCTTCCGCAGCGATGTCGCATTCTGGAAGGCGCTGGTCATCGGCTTCCTGCTCTTCAACGTCCTCGCCGTGGGCGCCCTGATGCTCTGGGCCACGGCCAGCTTCGAGGCCGTCGAAGGCCTCATCTGGTTCTTCGCCAAGACGTACGTCTTCGTGGTCGTCTTCGTCTGGATGCGCGCCACGCTCCCGCGCGTGCGGGTGGACCAACTTATGGGCTTCGCCTGGAAGTGGCTCCTGCCCGCTGCCCTGGTCAACCTGTTCGTGACCGCGGCGGCCATCGTCGTCGTGACGCAGATCCAAGGCTGAAACGTGAACCTCATCCCGGGCATCGGCCTCATCAAGGGCATGGCGTTGACGTTGCGACGCATGGTCCAGCCCAAGGTCACCATCCAGTACCCGGAAGTGGTCAACGACATCTCGCCGCGTCATCGCGGCCGCCTGCAGCTCCTCTACGACGAGTACGGCACGCTCAAGTGCGAGACCTGTTTCCAGTGCGCTCAGGCCTGTCCGATCGAGTGCATCGACATGGGCGGCGTGGACACGAAGGATCGCTTCCACGTCCACTGGGGTGCCGCCGAGCAATACGCCGAGCGGCGCGAGGAGTCGGCGATGCGCCGAGCCGGGCGCCCCGTCCCAGACCGATCGTTCGATCCCTTCGCGGCCGTCGACACGGACGCCCTCGATCGCATCCTCGCGGAGGAGGACTACGACCCAGCCCGGATGCTGACCATCCTGGAGCGTACGCAGGACGCCTACGGACACCTGCCTGTGGCAGCACTCAAGCACATCAGCCACGGCACGGGCGCCTGGTACGCGGAGATCTACGGCACCGCCAGCTCGTACGAACATCTCCACCTCGACCCGCCGAGCGGCCACGTCTTCGCGGTCTGCCGCTGTCCGGCCTGCCAGTTCCGCGGCGGCGGACGGGTCCAGGCCGCGCTCGAGGCCGCGCTCTCGACGACGCTCGGCCAGAGCAGCCCGGAGGGCGCCGTCCGACTCGAGGCGGTCGACTGCCACGGCGCCGGCGGCGATCGAGCGTGGGTGACGCTGGACGGCGAGCGGGTCTCCGACGCCTCGGCCACGGCCGTGGCGGCCAGTGCGGCCGCCCTGCGGGCGGCGCATGCCCAGGCCGGCCAGGCATGAGCGCACGGATCCTGCCTGGCGCGAAGGGCTGGCCGCGCGTCCTGCTCAGCCGCACATACGACCCAGACGCCGGCCTGGCGGCGGCCGAGCGGGCGGGCGCGTGGTCGGCCTGGCGGACGGCGACGACCGACCTGGGGCCGGAGACGCTCATCCGCCTGGTCCGCGATGCAGGCCTCCGGGGCCGCGGTGGCGGTGGCTACCCGACCGCGGACAAGTGGCGGATCTGTCGGGCGCAGCCATCCGCGACCCGTTATGTGGTCGCCAATGGCTACGAGGCCGACCCAGGATCCGCGACCGACCGGACGCTGATGGAGACGGACCCGCACGCGGTCCTCGAGGGCGTCGCCCTGGCCGCCTTCGCGGTCGGCGCGACTCGCGCCTTCGTCGCCGTCCGGGCCGACGCCACGGTCGCCGTGCGCCGCCTGGCGGCGGCGCTGCGCGAGGCCGACGAGGCCGGCCTCATCGGCCAGGACGCCCTGGGCACGGGCATCGAGCTCCACATCGAGCTGCGCGAGCTGCAGGGTGCCTTCGTGGTCGGCGAGGAGACCGTCCTCCTGCGCGCCATCGAGGGCAAGCGCGCGATGCCCGACCAGCGACCG
This sequence comes from Candidatus Limnocylindrales bacterium, assembly GCA_040514195.1. GTDB lineage: Bacteria > Chloroflexota > Limnocylindria > Limnocylindrales > CSP1-4 > CSP1-4. Next base: position 6,129 of record JBEVDC010000181.1, read on the forward strand.
CCGTACCCGGTCGTCAAAGGCCTGTGGGACGAGCCGACCGTGGTCAACAACGTGGCCACGCTGGCCTCGGTGCCCTGGATCGTGACCAACGGCCCGACCGCCTTTCGCAAGCTCGGCGCAGCCGACGAGCCCGGCACGGCCCTCGTCCACGTCACCGGCGCGGTCAAGAGGCCCGGGATCATGGAGGTGCCGACCGGAACTTCGCTGAAGGCCATCGTCAAGGCCGCCGGGGGCGCCACCGGCACGCTCAAGGCGGTCCTCGTCGGCGGTCCATCCGGTGGCTTCCTGCCGGCCGACGCGCTGCACACCGCCTACGGACGTATGGCCCTCCACGAGGCCGGCGCCATCGTCGGCTCCGGCAGCGTCCTGGTCGTCGATGGGAGCGCCTGTATCGTCGAGCTGGCCACGCTCCTGGAGCGCTTCATGAGCGACGAATCGTGTGGCAAGTGCATCCCCTGCCGGATCGGGACGCGCCGCCTGGTCGAGCTTGGCGAGCGCTTCACCGGCGGTCGGCCGCGACCGACCGACGTCCAGCTCCTGTCCGACCTCTCGGCCGACATCCGGGATGGCTCCCTGTGCGGCCACGGCATCACGGCGCCCAATCCGTTGACCAGCGGGATGCGATACTTCGCCGCCGAGTTCGAGCAGCACATCACCCGCAGCACGTGCCCTGCCGGCGTCTGTGCGCCGCTGCGGGTGGCCGGAGGCGTCGCCTGAGTCATGGCCGAACTGACGATCCAGACCGACGCGGCATCCGCGCCTCTAGCTCCCTCGACGGCCGACCGTCTCCTGGACGTACAGGCGCCGCAGCGCCCGTTGACGACACCGACCTTCACCATCGAAGTCGACGGTCGCCAGGTCACCGGCCACGAGGGCCAGACCATCCTCGAGGTCTGTCGCGACAACGGCATCGAGATCCCGACCCTCTGCTACGAACCCAAGCTGCCCGGCTTCGGCGCCTGCCGGATGTGCGTCGTCGAAGTCGACGGCGAAGTCCAGCCGCCGATCAGCTGCTCTCGGACGTGCGAGCCCGAGATGGTCGTGCGGACGCAGACGCCGCGCATCCGGCAGATCCGCAAGACGAACCTGGAACTGATCTTCAGCGACCACAACGCCTACTGCCTGCCGCCCTGCCAGAACAAGTGCCCCAGCCACATCGACATCCCGGGCTTCCTGAAGGCCAACGCTGAGGGCGACTTCCGGGAATCGACGCGCATCTTCAAGCGGACCATCCCCTTCCCGAGCGTCCTCGGGCGCGTCTGCCCGGCCCCCTGCGAGGAGCACTGCCGGCGCGACGAGGTGGACGAGGCCATCGCCATCCGCGATACCCATCGGTACGCCGGCGACCAGGTCATCAAGGACCAGGCGCGCGGCACGAAGGCCCCCGTCCCGTTCGAGGTCCAGGCCCCATCCGGGAAGCGTGCCGCAGTCATCGGCTCGGGCCCGGCAGGTGCCGCGGCCGCCTACTACCTGGCCATCGCCGGCCACGACGTGACGATCTACGAGCGCGACCCGGCACCAGGCGGCATGCTCCGATATGGCATCCCGCAGTATCGCCTGCCCAAGGACGAGGTCCTGGCGCCCGAGTACGAAGGGCTGACCGACCTCGGCGTGAAGATGGTCTGTGACGCCGAGCTCGGCCGCGACTTCACCATCGACGACCTCCAGAACCAGGGCTTCGACGCGGTCACGGTGGCCATCGGCTGCTATGACACGAACGCGCTGGGCATCCCGGGCGAGGACGCCGAGGGCGTCATCGACGGCCTCGAGTACCTCAGGATCGCCACCCTTGGCCTGCCATACCCGGGCCACGCCGGCACCAGCGTCGTGGTCATCGGCGGCGGCTTCACCTCCATGGACTGCACCCGCACCTCCATCCGGCAGGGCGCCCGCGCGGTGACCCTCGTGTACCGCCGCGACATGAAGGACATGCCCGCAGCGAACGAGGTCCACGAAGCCATCGAAGAGGGCGCTCGGGCGATCTTCCAGGCGGCCCCGACCCGCGTCGTGACCGACAAGCAGAACCGGGTCACGGGGGTCGAGTTCCAGCGCATGCGCATGGGCGCCCCCGACGCCTCCGGCCGTCGACGCCCGGAGCCGCAGCCGGGCACGGAGTTCGTCATCGAGTGCGATCGCGTCCTGCTGGCCATCGGCCAGGGCCCGGAGCTCGGCTGGCTGTCCCGAGGTGCAGCCGGGGTCACAGCCACCAAGAACCAGCGGCTGGCGGCCGACAGCGTGACCTTTGCCACCGGCCGGCCGGGCGTCTTCGGCTCCGGCGATGCACGCGTCGGCTCGGCGACCGTGGTCGAGGCCGTGGCCGATGGCCGTCGGGCGGCCTACGCCGTGGACGCCTACCTCAAGGGCATGGATCTCGAGGCCATCCGTACGCGCCAGACACTGGCCGAGCCGCAGCCCGAGTTCCTCTCCATCGTGCCCTATACGAGCGAGGTCAAGGAGCCGCGCATCCGGCTCAAGGCGATGCCGGCCGAGGTCCGCAACCTGAGCTACGTCGAGTACGAGATCCCGTACACACAACAGGAGGCGATGGAGGAGTCGAAACGCTGCCTTCAGTGCACGTGCGAGGCGATCGGGTTCTGCGACCTCCGGCGCCAGGGCATCGAGTACGGCACGACGCTCCAGACGCTCGAGCCGGCCCGCACGGGGCTCTCGTTCCGGAGCGTGACCGAGAACCGCTTCACGGGCGCCAATCACGACTACATCCGCGACGACAGCCACGCCTTCATCCTGCGCGAACCGTCACGCTGCATCGATTGCGGCCGCTGCGCCAACGTCTGCAAGGAGGTCGTCGGCGCGGCCTGCTACGACTTCATGCGCACTGGCTTCGACACGCTGGTCACGACGCCGCTCGATATGAGCCTCAACACGACGCCGTGCGTCTCCTGCGGCCGCTGTGCGGAGACTTGCCCGACTGGCGCCCTGATGCCCAAGCCGCGCGTCCTCGAGAAGTACGACGTGGACGAGAGCCGCTGCATCCTGTGCGGCATCTGTGTCGACGCGTGTCCATATGACGCGCTGCGCTGCGGCCCCGACTTCGAGCTCGCCCATGAGAGCCGGGCGGAACCGATGATCGACCTGATGGCCATCGCGGCCATGGACCGTGACACGGAGATGACCTACGTCCGGCGCGAGCGCGACTGGCTCGAGCGAGCCCAGGCGTCAGGGCGGCAGCTCGATCCCGGACGCCTGCTGCCGATGCTCCCCTCGGGCGTCGCCTCGAACGGGGACGGTCACCGCCACGACGAGAACGGCCATGGCGGCGGGCATGCCCATGCGAAGTAGGGCGCCCGTCGCGTGACGCTGCCGACGACCATCCCCCTGCTCGGCTGGACCTGGAACGACCTCCTCTTCCTGGTCCTGGCCGCCGTTCTCGTGGGCACGGCGTTGATGGTCGTCCTCGGCCGGAACATCATCCGTTCGGGGCTCTGGCTCATCCTTTGCTTCGCCACGCTTGCCGGCCTCTACGTCCTGCTCGGCAACCCGCTCGTGGCCGTCGCCCAGGTGCTGGTCTACATGGGCGCGATCGCCGTCCTCATCCTGTTCGCCATCATGCTGACCCAGACGAAGGGTGGCCCGGCCGCCCTCGTCTTCCACCACCAGGCCTGGGCGGCGGCCATCGCCGCCCTCGTGCTGGGGGCCGTGCTGGCCATCGTCGACGGGGTCAGCGGGTGGCCGCTGGTGGGTCCGTTCATGCGCACCAGCACGGAGCTCGTGGCGACGCTCGTCTTCAGCGACTTCCTGCTGGCCTTCGAGATCGTGGGCGTGCTGCTCCTGGCGGCCGTGATCGGCGGCGTCTTCCTGGCCAAGCGCGAGGATGACCAGCCGGAGCAACAGGTGTGAGCCAGACCCTTGAGGCGTACCTGGCGCTCTCGGCCATCCTCTTCGCCATCGGCACCTTCGGCTTCCTGGCCCGACGCAACGCCATCGCCATGCTCATGTCGATCGAGCTGATGCTCAACGCCGTCAACCTCTCCATCATCGCCTTCGGTGCCTTCATCCCGTCGCTCAACGGCGACGCGGCGGTCATCGCCTTGATGGTCATGGCCGTGGCCGCCGCCGAAGCGACCGTCGGCCTGGCCATCGTCATCGCCATCTACCGCAACCGTCGGACGCCCCTGGTCGACGAATACACGCAGATGAGCGAGTAGGCGCCTGGCGATGGAGACGCTCGTCACGCTCCTGCTCGTGCTGCCCCTGGCCGGCTTCGCTTCGACGGCGCTGGTCGGGCGACGACTCGGCACGCGCGCCTGGGTCATCGCGGTGCCCGCGATCGTGGCCACCTGGCTGGTCGCGATGGTCGTCGTGTACACCAGCTTGAGCGGCGGCTTCGGCGAGCACGGGCTGCATTTCACGATCTACGAGTGGATCCCCGCCGGCGCCTTTCGTATCCCATTCAGCCTGTCGGTCGACAACCTGACCGCGGTCCTGCTCATCGTGGTCACGACCGTCGGCATGCTCGTGCACGTCTACTCGGTCGGCTACATGGCCCACGATGCCGGCCGATGGCGCTTCTTCGCCTACCTCAACCTGTTCATGTTCAGCATGCTGCTGCTGGTCCTGGCCGCGAACTTCCTGCTCCTCTTCGCGGCCTGGGAGCTGGTCGGCCTCTCGAGCTACCTGCTCATCGGTTTCTGGTATCCGCGTCAGTCAGCATCGGTCGCCGCCAAGAAAGCCTTCCTTGTCAACCGCGTCGGCGATGTCGGCTTCGCGCTCGGCATCATGGCCATCTGGACGACCGTGGGCACGCTCGAGTTCGGCGAGGTCTTCGAACTCCTGCCCGAACAGTTCCACGCCGGCGAGATCGCGCCCTGGATGATGGCCGGCATCGCGCTCCTGCTCTTCTGCGGCGCCGTCGGCAAGAGCGCCCAGTTCCCGCTCCACGTCTGGCTGCCGGATGCCATGGAAGGCCCCACGCCCGTCTCCGCCCTCATCCATGCCGCGACCATGGTCAACGCTGGCGTCTACTTCGTGGCCCGCGCCAACCCCATCTTCAGCCTCTCACCCGAGGCCATGTTCACGGTCGCCGCCATCGGCATCTTCAC
>JBEVDC010000069.1:0-4819 GCA_040514195.1 Candidatus Limnocylindrales bacterium
GTCGGCGATCGCCTTGCCGGCCGCGTTGTTGCTGCTCTGGAGGCTGCCACTCGGTCCGACGATGACGACCGCCTTGAGCTGGCCGGCCGCCTCCGCCCTGCCGGCCGTGGCCGGCGCCAGGCCGATCGCAAGGGCCATCATCGCCGCCGTCAGGAGCACGACCAGCCAGGTAGCGGCAGGTCGGCCAGCGGTACGGTCGGCGGTGGCGGCGGTCAGGGGCAACATGGACTCCGGGTGGCGGCCAGGCACGGCGTGCCCAGCCCTCGTCGCGCAAGCCTTGCCGACCGGCCGCCCGCGGCCTATGCCGCGAAGGTCCGGTCGCAGGTAGCCCCATCTGCCCGTTTGTTGCTGGACACCAGGGTTGGCGGGTGTGGCACGATGACGCGCAGGGCGGCACTCGCTGCGCTCGCGGAGGGACAGGTGGCGGACATCGACGGGCCGGCCAGCGGCGACCAAGGGCTCGAGCCTGAGGCGGCTGAGCCGACGCCGCCGCCGAAGAGGCCCAGGCGTCGCAAGCGCAAGGCGACAGCCTCCGTCGTCGGCGCGGCCATCGATGCCATGGACACGCCCGATGCGTCAGCCAGCGATCAGGAGCGGACCGCGGATGCGGAGGCGGCCGAGCAGGCTGCCGAGCGCGAGGCCGTCGCGGCGGCCACGGAACCTGCCCTCGACACCAGCCCGGTCAGGGAGGTCGAGGTCGAACCTCGACGCGGCCTCGTGGGGCGCCTCCTCCTCCTCGTCCTCGGCGTGCTCATCGTGCTCGCCATCGGTGCCGGCATCGGCTTCGGCGCGGCGACGCTGGTCCCCGGGTTGACCGACGCGTCGCCACCCGCGGTGACCCTCCCGCCGCCGACCGCGCGACCGACCGCACCGCCCGTGCCGACGCCGCGGCCAAGCGCGACGCCCTCGCCCTCACCGAGCCCGGTGCCCTCCCCGACGCCGCGCGTCCACACCGTGAAGCGGGGTGAGAACCTGACGCAGATCGCGGCCCGCTACGACACGACGGTAGGGGCCATCGTGGAAGCCAATGGGCTCAAGAACGCCAACCTGATCGAGGTCGGTCAGAAGCTCGTCATCCCCACGCCCGCGCCTTCGCCCTGACCCGGGTCGGTCGGACCGCGCTCAGGGCGCTGGCCGCGCTCAGGGCGCTGGCTGCCGTCAGGGCGCCGGCTGGAGCGAGGGCGAAGGCAGCTCGATGGCCGGTCCTCCGGGCGAGGTGGAGGGCGAGGCCTCCGGCGAGCCGCCGGCCCCCTCCTCGCCCCCATCGCTTTCCCCTGGGGATGCCGACGGCGCCGGGACGATGGGGATGCCGCCCTCGTAGTCGGTGATGACGAGCACGTACTCCAGCTTGTCGAGCGCAACGGCGGGGTCGACGAGCGCGATCTGGACGACTGACGCGGCGTCACGCTGGACGTCCACGACGCGGCCGACCAGGAGACCCTTGGGGAACGGCGAGCGGACGCCGTCGCCGAGATCGATGCCGGCGGTCACGACCTCGTCATCGACGTTGACCTCCTCTGTCGTCGGGATCTGGGTCATCAGCAGGGCGCCTCCCAGCTGGCCCTGGATGTTGCCGGTCGCCCGGCTCGGCTCAACCAGCCCGATGACCGTCGATCGCGTGTCGCTGATGAGCAGGACACGGCTGAAATTCGGCCCGACCTCGACCACGCGTCCGACCAGTGCGCCACCGTCGGCGAGCACGACGTCCCCAACGCTGATGTTCTCGTCGCTGCCCGAGCTGAGGGTCACGACCCGCTCCGACTGACTGATCTGGCGGCCGATGACCTCGGCGGCGACGGTCCGGTAGTCGAGCGTGGAGCGGATCTGGAGGAGGGCGCTGAGGCTGGCATTGGTGGTCACAAGGCCCTGCAGGCGGCGGTTTTCGGCCTCCAGGGCCCGGTTCTCGGCCTCCAATGCTCGGTTGTCCTCGCGCAGCTGGTCGATCTCGCCGACGGTCGTGACCAGCGACGTAGCGCCGCGGGTGATGCCGGTCAGGGCGTCCTGGATGGGCGTCAGAGCGTACCCGACGCCCGCTCGCAGGTCGGCCAACGCCCCCGAGCCGCTGAGGGCGACGAGCAAGAGCGAGGTGGCGACCAGCAGGACGTAGGCGATGCCTCGGCGTCGGCCGGAGCGGGTGGCGAACATCGATGGCGACTCCCGAACGATCCCGAGCCGGCTACCGCGGCGGCCGCGAGTAGGTCTCGGCCACCAGGGTGCGTTCCATGCTGTCGAGCTCCTCGAGCACGATACCCGTACCGCGCACGACGCACGTCAGCGGATCGTCGGCCACGTGGACGGGCATCTGCGTCGCCTCGGCCACGCGTCGGTCGAGGCCCTGCAACAAGGCGCCCCCGCCTGCCAGGACGATTCCCTGGTCCATGATGTCGGCGACCAGCTCGGGTGGTGTCTCCTCGATGGTGTCCTTGATGGTATCGACGATCTGCTGGACCGAGATCTCGATGGCGTCGCGGACCTGGTCGGCCCCGATCTCGACCGCCCGCGGCAGGCCCGTGAGGAGGTCCCGGCCGCGCAGCGTGACATGCTGCTGGTCGTGCTCGCCGGGATACGCAGAGCCGACCGCGATCTTGATGTCCTCGGCCGTCCGCTCACCGAGCAGCAGGTTGTACTCGCGCCGGGCGTAGGTCACGATGTCCTGATCCATCTCGTCGCCGCCGATGCGGATGCTCCGGCTGACGACGATGCCGCCAAGACTGATGACGGCGACCTCCGTAGTGCCACCACCGATGTCCACGATGAGGCTGCCGGAAGGCTCCGAGACCGGCAGACCAGCGCCGATAGCGGCGGCCATGGGCTCCTCGATCAGCCGCGCCCAGCGTGCCCCGGCGTTGAGGGCCGCGTCGCGCACGGCGCGCTTCTCTACCTCCGTGACGCCGGACGGGATGCCGAGCAGCATGCGCGGGCGCGGGATGAGGCCCACCCGATCGTGCACGCGATGCACGAAGTACTTGATCATCTGCTCGGTCACGTCGAAGTCGCTGATGACCCCGTCGCGCAACGGCCGGACGGCGATGATGTTGGCCGGCGTGCGACCGACCATGCGCTTGGCTTCGGCGCCGATGGCTAGCACCTTCTTGGTCCGCGCCTCGATGGCCACCACGCTCGGCTCGCTGATGACGATGCCCCGATCCCGGACATGGACGAGCGTGTTGGCCGTGCCGAGATCGATGCCGATGTCGCGGGAGAAGAGGCCGAGCAGGGCGTCGAACATGTCGCGGGGCGGGTCCTTCGCGGGTCGTGGGCTTCCACAAGGGGGAGCGGCGCGTGGGCCGAGACAGGCCGGGCGCGCGCGGGAATTGCGCTGGAAAGCCGGTGCAGTATACGCGCCCGCCTCCGGCGAGCCCTTCGAGGGTGCCGCCGCGGCTGCTCGTACGCCACGCGGGCCAGCCGATGCACGCGGCGCGTTGGGGCTGTGCCGCGGACGTTGGGTCTCACCGCCCGCCACCAGGTCGGTCGAATGGGATGCCTCGGTCGCGCAGGCTGACGTAGGCATCGTGCCCGATGACGAGGTGGTCGAGGACGGGCACGTCGAGCAGCCGACCGGCTGCGACGGCCTCCGCGGTCAGGTGCAGGTCGTCCGGGCTCGGAGTCGGATCGCCCGAGGGATGGTTGTGGACGAGGATCACGCCGGCCGCATGCTGGCGGACCGCATCCCGGAAGAGCTCACCGACCCGTACGAGGGAGGCCGAAACATTGCCCTGATAGACCGACTCCACGGCCAGCACCAGGTTCTTCGTGTTGAGCAGGACGACCCGCAGTTCCTCGCGCTCGAGATGACCCATCTGGACCATCAGCCGATCGGCCAGGTCGCGCGGCCCGCGGACGGCGAACCGACCGCTCGGCCAGTCGGCTGCCAGTCGGCGGCCCAGCTCGAAGGCCGCCGCCAGTCGCGCGGCACGTGCGGCGCCGACGCCCCGGATGGCCTCCAGCTCGACACGGCTGGCGGTCGCCAGGCCCGTCAACCCGTCGTGCATCGCGAGCGCTTCGATCGCCAGATCGAGGGCGGTTCGGCCCCCCGAGCCGGTCCCCCAAACGAGCGCGATCAGCTCCGCGTTCGAGAGCGCGGCCGCGCCTCGTGCCGCCAGGCGCTCTCGCGGTCGATCGTCGGCCGGCAACTCCCGGATGGTGCGCCGCCCGCGCAGGAGCTCCGCTTGCGCGACGGCCAGTCGGTCCGCACGCGAGGCTGGCAGGGCCGGGGGGTCGGGCTCCATCGCGCCTCCGTCGACCTGCGGGACGGTGGTGCTCCGGGCTCGAACGACGGAGCCCGCCGATTCCCCCGCCGTCCGGACCCGAGAGCCCGGGCATCGTAGGCGGGTCCGCTCATCGCGGGGTTCCCGTGCGCTTGCCGCCGTCTGCCCCCGCGGCGATCGGCCTATGGCTCGCCTCGCGGCGGCTGTCAGGCCTTCACGCCGCTCCGCCGCCGAGTTGCCCCGCCGCCGCGGCGAGCAGGAGCAACGTGCTGTTGTAGCCGACGTGACCGGCGATCGAAGCGCCGATGCCATGCCGCTGGTAGGCCCAGCCGAGGACGAATCCGAGTGGGACGATCACGGCGACCTGGAGGAGAGCCTCGCTGGCCGCATCCCCGAAGGTCACGCCGCCGACGTTGGCGATGTGGACGAGGGCGAAGAAGACGGAGCTCCGGATGAGGGCCGCTCGCGCACCGAGGTCACGTTGCCAGGCGGTCAGTGCGAAGCCTCGGAAGAAGACCTCCTCGGCGATGGGCGCCACGACCGCAGCACCGACGACCACGATGAGCGTCGCCAGACCACCCTCGACCGCAGGGATGCGACTGGTCGGCTGG
>JBEVDC010000126.1:0-3160 GCA_040514195.1 Candidatus Limnocylindrales bacterium
AGGCGGCGACGAGGGTCGGGTCCGGCGTCACCGGCCCGGGCGGGGACCCGTCGGTCAGGACTTGCCGCGGCGGAGGAAGGCCGGGATGTCGAGATCCTCGGTCTCGTAGGTCGGGCGGCGCGGGCTGGCCGCCACGGCGGCCTCGGCCTTCTCGGCCGGCTCCATGACGGGCAACCCGCTGGTCGTCCGCTCGAGCTCCAGCTCCTTCAGGAAGTCCCGGTTGTCGCGGCCGGCGGCCAGCCCCGAGGCGACCGTCTGGACGGTCTCGGTGCGGGTCACCTCGCGCTTGCGGGCGGTGTCGAAGCCGGTCGCGATGACGGTGATCATGACGTCGTCGCCCATGCGCTCGTCGATGACCGTGCCGAAGATGATGTTGGCCTCGGAGTCGGTCGTCTCGCGGATGATCTCCGCCGCTTCATTGACCTCGAAGAGGCCGAGGCTCGGGCCGCCGGTGACGTTGAAGAGGACGCCCTGCGCGCCCATGATGCTGACCTCGAGGAGCGGGCTGGCGATGGCCTGCCGGGCCGCCTCGACGGCGCGGTTCTCGCCGCTCGCCCGGCCGATGCCCATGAGCGCCGAGCCGGCGTTCTTCATGACCGCGCGCACATCGGCGAAGTCGAGGTTGATGAGACCAGGCACCGTGATCAGATCGCTGATGCCCTGGACGCCCTGGCGCAGGACATCGTCCACGATGCGGAAGGCGTCGACGATCGAGGTGTTCTTCTGGACCACGTCCTTGAGCCGGTCGTTGGGGATGGTGATGAGCGTGTCGACCTTGTCGCGCAAGGCCTCGCTGCCTTTCTCGGCGTTGAGGCGGCGCTTGGCGCCCTCGAACGCGAACGGCTTGGTGACCACGCCGATGGTCAGCGCCCCGACGTCGCGCGCCACCTCGGCCACGACCGGCGCCGCGCCGGAGCCGGTGCCGCCGCCCAGGCCGGCGGTGATGAAGAACATGTCCGAGTGCGTGTGGGCCTCGTAGATCTGCTCCGCGTCCTCCTCGGCCGCCCGCTGGCCGATGCCGGGATCACCGCCGGCGCCGAGGCCGCGGGTGATCTTGTCGCCGATGCGGATCTTGTGCGGCGCGTCGCTCTGCAGGAGCGCCTGGGCATCGGTGTTGCAGGCGATGAACTCGACGCCCATCATCTCGGCCCGGATCATGCGATTGACAGCGTTGCTGCCGCCGCCGCCGACGCCGATGACGCGGATGAGCGCGAAGTTCTCCGAGTCGGATCGCAACGGCATCGCTGGTTCCCTCCGGTCGAGTCTTCCGGGACGTGTTCGTTCAGATCGGTCATGCCGAGTCGGCGCACAAGGCACCATCGCCCCCTCCGGACGACTCGGGTCCGGGGAGTATAGCCCCACCATCGTGCCGGGAGGCAAGCACCTGGCTGAGGGTTGGTGCGTCGTGGCACCGACGGGTCGGGCCCGTCGGCCCGTCTCCGGAGACGCCCAGGCAGCCTAGGGGAAGAGGCCTCGGACCCAATCCCGGAAGCGACCGACGGCGCCGCCCGCGGGTGCCGAGTCGTACTGGCCGCCCTCGCCCTCCATGCCTGCTCGGGCACCCCACATGAGGAGGCCGATGGAGGTCGAGAACTCCGGCGTCAGGAGATGGTCGACCAGCCCGCCGACGCCAGCCGGGGCCGCCACGCGGACTGGCATCTGCAGGACGTCACGACCGAGCTCGGCGATGCCGGCCAGCTGGGCTGCACCGCCGGTCAGCACGAGGCCCGCCGGCAGGATGCCGCCGTGACCGGCCGCGGCGATCTCCTCGCCCAGCTTCTCGAAGATCTCGCGCATGCGCGCGTCGATGATGCTGCAGACCTCGAGCCGCTCGACCGTCCGGCCGCGCTCCTCCCCGATGACCTCGACCTGGATGACCTCGTCCGGGTCGACCGACTCGAGGTCGCAGGTGCCGAAGCGGATCTTGAGGTCCTCGGCCACGGCGATCGAGGTCTTGAGCCCGATGGCCAGGTCATTGGTCACGTTGTTGCCGCCCAGCGGCAGGACGGCGGTATGGAAGGGCGAACCATCGAGGAAGAGGGCCGCGTCCGTGGTGCCCGCACCGATGTCGGCGATGGCAACGCCGAGGTCCCGTTCGGTCTCCGAGAGCACCGCCTCGGCCGCCGCCAGTGGCGCGGCGACCAGCTCGTCGATGCGCACGCCGGCCTGTTGCACGCACTTGCTCAGGTTCTGCACGACCGTGGCGCTGGCATGGACGATGTGGGTCTCGACCTCGAGGCGGATGGCGCTCATGCCGATGGGGTCCTTGACACCCTCCTGGCCGTCGACGACGTAGCCGCGCGGCAGGACGTGGAGGACCTCGCGGTTGCTCGGGATATTGACCGCGCGCGCGACGTCCGTGGCTCGCGCGACATCCTCGCGGGTGACCTCCTTGCGCGGTCCGCTGACGGCCACCGCGCCGCGCGAGTTCTGCGACTCGACGTTGTCGCCGCCGATGCTCACGAAGGCCGACTCGAGCTTGTAGCCCGAGAGCCGCTCGGCCTGTTCGACAGCCGCGGTGATGGAGCCCACGACCTGGTCGATGTTGATGACCGCACCCTTCTTGATGCCCGCCGAGGCCGGGGCACCCTTGCCGATGATCGTCAGCGAGCCGTCCCGGCCGACCTCGCCGATGAGCGCCACGACCTTGCTCGTGCCGACATCGATGGCGACGAGGACCATCTCCCTATCCACGATCAGGCAACCTCTTCTCCCTCATCGACCTACAGGAAGTGGCGACGGATGAGTGCCACGTTCTGGAAGATCCCCAGCCCGAAGCGGATGAGCGCGACCAGGTAGAGGTCCAGGCCCAGCCGATCGCCGACGAACGTGAGCAGGATCGCGACCAGGGTGTTGGTGATGAAGCCGCTGATGAAGATCCGCTCACTGAACGTGCCCTCGAGCTCGGCCCTGATCGCCCCGAGGACCGAATCCACGGCCGCGAGGATGCCCACGGCCGTGTAGCGAGCGATCTCGTAACTGACGCTGACCTGGAGGACGAGACCCAGCAGGATGCCCAGCAGCAACCCTGCCAGGGGGATCCACACGTCCTCGCCACCTCCTCCCGTCCGTACCGCGCAAGGCTACCATCGGCACCTGTCGCCACGCTCGGCCCTGCGGTCGCCCCGGGGCCGCACCACGGCGGTCACTCGGACCTCGG